>JAISNV010000001.1:0-300000 GCA_031276035.1 Bacteroidales bacterium
TTTGGTCTTGTAAATACTATACATGGAGATATTGTTGACAGATATAATACTGCCATCCCTCAATACATTGAATATGTTGTTAAAAATGATAGTATCAATATAAAAAATTATTTTTATGAGGAACATGAATGGGGGAGATATATAATTTGTAATGATACACTAAAAATGCAATGGATACAAAGGCCAATGAATTTAAACGATTATCCTTGGATTTCTTTTGAAATATGGTATAAGATTATTGATAAAAACACACTTGAACGTATTTATACAAGGCCTATATTTAAACAACAATCAGATATTGATACTTATTATAATTATACGCAATTAACATTTAAATATGAACCGGCAAAATTTATTGCAACAAGCGTTCTTCCCTCTTCAGATGGATGGATAAAGAAACAAAAATGGTTTTGGAAAAACGAATCTGATTGGAAAGAGTATATGAAACAGTTTAAAAATAAATAAAATTAATTTTAATCTATAAATGTAATAATTATGAGAAAATACTTATTAATTGTAGCAATATTCATAATAGGATACATGCCATTTTTGTCGGCTCAGGAAAGCATAATTCCTCAAGTAACAAAAACTCAAACTTTCAAAAGATTAAACAAAGATCACATCCAACACCAACAATTAGTTATAGAAAATGGTGAAGACTGGTGGCAACCGGATACAATAATACATTATTGCAATCCGGTCCAATTAGATATACGTAAGATATATACTTATAATAATAGCGGTTATGTGTTGAGCATCGTATATCAAATGTTTACAAATAGTGAATGGGTTGATGATTATAAATATATTTATGAATATGATGAAAGAAACAATGTTTTGTCGGAATTATATCAAGAGTATATAAACGGTTGGATTAATAACTATAAAGACATATTCACTTATGATTATAAAAATAATCTTTTAACAGAGTTAAGTACGTTATGGAATAATGCTGTTGAAGTATGGGAAAATTACTATTTATACACATACAAATATGATGGTAATAATAATATGCTGTTGGAATTATATCAAGAATGGTGGGAACAGGATGAATTGGTAAATGAATATCAGCATATTTATACCTATAACAATAATAATATGATTACTGAGTTGTGGCAAGAATGGAGAAACGAGATATGGAAAGACGCCAGAAGAGAGACTTATACATATGATGAAAAAAACAATTTAACAACAAGCTTATCTGAGATATATTCGTATGGTGATTGGAAAAACACATATTATATCATTTTCAGGTACGATATTAACAATAATTTAAGTACAATATTACAGCAAGAATGGACAGGCAATATTTGGAAAGATTGGTCTCGTCGTTTATATGAATATGATTCAAATAATAATCGAATATTATATACCATAGAAGTTTTTTATGATAATATTTGGCAAAATAGTTCTAGAGAATTATCAACGTATGATGATACCAACAACATATTATCTGTCATTAATCAGGCATGGGAAAATAATTATTGGCAAAATAAAAATAGGTACTTATATGATTATGATGATTATAATAATAGAGTAAACACTAAATATCAAACATACTTAACTACAGAATGGTCAAACCGAGAAAACTATACTTTTGAGTATGATGAAAATCACAATTGCTTTAATGGACAATCTTTTGTGTGGTCGGAAGAACAATGGGTAAATTCCAATGATAGATTTGATATATGGTACAATAACAGTCAGAGCATTTACAATGTTAATCGTGAGAGTTATAAAGTACAACTCACTTACACCAAAACCCCCAAACCCGCCGGAATAGAAGAAATAAGACAATCTACATCAGAAATAACTATTTACCCTAATCCTTCAAAAGATTATATTAATATCTCTGTAGAAAATGATGAAATAGAAAACGTTCAAATCTACAACCTGACCGGTAAATTAGTAAAACAAGAGAAATCAAACAAAATCAATATTAGCAATTTACCTGTAGGAATGTATATTATTAAGATTGAAGCTGATAGTGGAAATTGTATTAAGAAAGTTATTAAAGATTAAAGAATGATAAACTCATGTTTAAATAATCTTTAATTATTTAACCTGATGATTTTTATCTTTACAGCGAAAATTCACTCTATTTTATGAAAAGATTTCTAATATATATATCATTAACACTATTCTATACAATTGTATTATCTGCTCAATCAGATTATGGATTACGGCTTACAATTAATGACAGTATATTGGTTTTAGATAATAAAAAACAAGATGCGCTGAAAGTTAATGTAACCTTAGAATTCACCGATGATATTGATAATTTAGTTTTATATCATTTTAATGAAAATGTCATGCCATATTCTCCTTTTATGATTCTTTCCCCTGAAGACTATACACGCTTTAGTACATTAACTTTTTTCATTGAAGATAAAAATGGTAATTTGGTTATTCCTAATCCCCATGTATTATTTGGGCATATAGAGGAGATACCATGGGATGTATATTTTTCTGTTGATAAAAGTAATTTAAGAATTATTTCTAATTATATTGAAGATTATGCAGGGTGTGATTTTTTAAATTATAAAATAGGTAAGAATATAATGTATGATAAGAAACAGGATTTTATTTTATACCCAATTTTATATGGATGTGTACCTTTGCCATGTTATACTAGATTAGCCCGTGGTGAGTATTATTTGTATTTCTTTTATAATATCAATTGGTATTATGGCGATTCATTAAATAAAGAAGAAAGACAATGCGGGATAGACGTTACGGATAATGGAGCTCAATTTCTTGGAACCATTCAATCAAATAAAGTAAAATTAATAGTTAAATAAAAAAAATATAAATTATTGCAAATCCCTAAATATCCAAATTAATAAAACAAAATATTATTAAAAAGTTTTTACTAATTTTATTTACACCTCATATTGTGCCTATGTCTAAATCAACTGCATAGCAAATAAATATTTTTAAGTTAAAGGAAATCAAGAATCTATAGCCCGACAGGGAAATTAGTAAAACAAGGGAAATAAAATAAAACAAAATCAATATTAGCAATTTACCTGTAGGAATGTATATTATTAAGGTCGAAACTGATGCTGGGGATTGTATTAAGAAAATAATTAAGGATTAAAGTGGCGAATAAAATTTCAACATTTATAAATTTAATAATGAAATTTGGAATCCACAAAAATTATTCGGGATTAAGAGTAGGTAAATGTAACAAATTAATTTTTAAGATATTTATTATTGTAATTATTCATTGTAAATTATCAATTAAAAAAGCTATTTTTGCAAAAAACAAATGCCGAGAATATTGTATATAGAATCCGCAACGTCTGTATGTTCCGTTGTATTAGCCGAAGGAGAAAGCATTATCTCAGTTCGCGAGAGTCAAGCAAGTAACAGTCATTCCGAATTACTTACCGATTTCATTTATCAGATCCTGAAAGAAAATTCATTTAAAGTTGATGATTTAGATGCTGTTGCGGTTAGCAAAGGCCCGGGATCATACACAGGCCTACGCATTGGTGTTTCTGCCGCAAAAGGATTATGCTACTCTGCAAATATTCCTTTAATTGCTGTTGACACGCTTTGTTCTATGGCTTATGGCGCCGAAAATCCGCACATAAATACTAACTTCTACTGTCCGATGATTGATGCAAGACGAATGGAGGTTTACACCGCTTTATATGATTCTAATATAGATATTATTTCAAATATTGAAGCAAAAGTTATTGATGAAAATTCTTTTCAAGATATACTGAGAAATGATAAAATATTATTCTTCGGGGACGGAATGCCTAAATGTAAAAACTTTATTAAATCAGCTAATGCAATATTTGATGATAATTATGTCATTTCCGCAAAATCCTTAATTAAACCGGCGCTTAATAAATTTGAGGTTAAAGATTTTGAAGACATTGCATATTTTGAGCCGTTTTACTTAAAAGATTTCATAGCCGGAAAACCGTCGGTGAAAGCATTATATGAATAAGCCTCCAATGTTTTTAGTTTTCAATCTTAGGAATTTCATTTCCAACGAAGTGAAATTTTTTATGAAATTCAATATGTAATTTCGATACTAAGAAAATTATCTTTAAATAAGATTCTCATAATTAAAATTTATACATTCCAGAATTTAAGATTCAAAGATTGTTTTATAATTTTAATAGCTTTATTCCGTCTCCTTTTCAACTACCCCTACCTTTTGCATGAAACAAGAGTTGGTCTATAATTACAAAACAACTTGTAATAATTGTGTTTATCAAAATATGCAATAAAGTTGTAAAGAAATGTTTAAGAGTAAATACATCCAAAAAGAACAAAGTAGTATGATGTATAAATACAAATATTAGCATAAATATAATAAATGAACTTATTCCAAACCAATGTATTTCAGGAATAACTCCTTGTTTTATTTCTCTGACATTGTGAAAAAGCCTTATTAAGAACGGACGCACAGCACATGCTAATACACATGCAGCTGCATGTACACCTAAAACTCCTGAAAATAAATCTATTGTAATCCCTGTAACAAATCCTAATACCAATAAAAACCAATTCTTAATGTGAATTGGTAATAATATTAGGAATATTAAATAAATGTATGGATTATAATATCCGAACAATCTTATATTATTAAATATCAGAACTTGTAGAAGCATCAAGACAATAAATCGTATTATGTGCGGATATATTTTATTCATTTAAATTAATTAATAAAGAGTCTGTCTCCTGTTTAAACAAATTATCTATAACATAAACCAAATTAAGTTTTCTATAGTCTTCAATAAAAGAAACTTCAATATTATAGAAACCATTTCCATTATTGTAAGAATAATTACTAATGATTCCTATAGGTATATTATAGGGATATCTTTGTGTTCGTCCACTCGTAACAATAGTATCACCTATATTTATTCTGGCATGGAGAGGAATTCCGCTCATCTCCCCTATTCTGTAATTATTGCTATTCCAGCTAATAATACCAAATTCGTCATCATTATTAAGTTTCGCACTTATTTTCGAACGAGAGTGTAGAACAGGCATAATGGCAGCATAATGTTCGGATACATTTACAACAACACCCACTACACTAATCGGGGATATTACACCCATATTAACTTCTATTCCGTCAACCTTTCCTTTATTAATTAATATATGGTTGTTTCTTTTATTTACCGAATTATTTATAACCTTCGCCGGAATATATTTATACTGCTGATAATTACTATGAGGGGTAAAAATTGATGAGTCCGCTGGCAATTCAATTCTCAAATCATCTCTAAAAGATTCAGGTAACAAACTTCTTAAATAGGCATTTTCCTCTTGTAAGGTTTTATTTGTTGATTTCAGTTTAAAGAAATCTGTAATATTTGAAGAAATATCAAAAACTTTACCTTCTATAGAAGTAACAAATGATCCCGAGACAGCTCTTTGATAATCGTTTGTACTAAGTACTAACCACAAAGCTATTACTTCGAGTATAATAAATACAAATATAAAATTATGCTTCAGTAAAAACCTAAAAAAGTTGAGCATAATTTAGTTTTAATATTATTTAATCAAGAAAGTAAATTTATCGAAATTTTTAAGCGCAATACCTGTGCCTCGTGCAACGGCTCTAAGCGGATCGTCTGCAACAACAACCGGTAATTCGGTCATACGTGTAATACGTTTATCCAAACCTCGTAATAATGAACCGCCGCCTGCAAGATATATTCCTGTTCTATAAATATCAGCCGACAACTCAGGTGGGGTTTTTTCCAAAGCATTTAAAATTGCCGTTTCAATTTTAGATATCGATTTATCTATCGCATCACAAATTTCAGAATAGTTAACCTTAATAGCTTTCGGAATACCAGTTAACATATCCCTTCCGTGCACTTCAAAATCTTCCGGTTTAATATCCAAATCTTTAATAGCCGCTCCTACCTCTATTTTAATTCTCTCGGCTGTTCTTTCCCCAATACTTATTTTATGTTCTATTCTCATATACTCTACAATATCGGAGTTGAGGTCGTCTCCTGCAGTACGAATAGAAGTATTATTTACAATACCGCCGAGTGAAATGACAGCAATCTCAGATGTACCGCCACCAATATCAACAATCATATTTCCAGTCGGTTCAAGAACATCAATACCTATACCGATAGCAGCAGCCATTGGTTCATGTATTAATTTTACTTCCCTTGCTCCGGCTTGTTCTGCGGAATCTTTAACGGCTCTTTCTTCAACATCAGTAATACCTGAGGGAATACAAATTACCATTTTTAATGCCGGCGAAAATAACCCGCGTTTCATATTAACCATCTTAATAAATTCGCGAATCATATGTTCTGCCGATTGAAAATCTGCTATTACACCATCTCTCAACGGTCTTATCGTTTTAATATTTTCATGCGTTCTTCCATGCATCATCATTGCACGTTTTCCTACAGCTAATATTTTTCCGGTATTCTGTTCTATAGCCACAATTGACGGTTCGTCAACCACAACTTTATCATTATATATTATAAGGGTATTAGCAGTACCCAAATCTATTGCTATTTCTTTTGTGAAAAAGTTAAATGCACCCATATTCGTTTTTAGTGTTTAAAATGACGATGACCTGTAAAAATCATTTTCATATTATTATCATTGCAAAATTCTATACTATCATTATCTCTAACAGACCCACCCGGTTGAATTACAGCCATAATACCTTCTTCTTTTGCAATTTCAACACAATCCGCAAAGGGGAAGAAAGCATCGGAACCCATAACCGCACCGTTTAAATCGAAACCGAAAGATTTTGCTTTTATTATCGCTTGTCTTAATGCATCTACTCTTGAAGTTTGACCGGTGCCGCTACCTATCAACTGTTTATTTTTAACTAAGGTAATTGCATTAGATTTTATGTGCTTAACAGCAATATTTGCAAAAATCAAATCTTCAATCTCGTGTTCATCAGGTCTAGTAATTGTAACGTAATTAAAGTCGTTAATATTATCCGTTATATTATCATAATCTTGAGTTAGACATCCGTTTAAAATTGATTTAAAAGAAGTTTGTTCAATATTATTACTATTCCTTTTCAGGATAATTCTATTTTTCTTTGATTTAAGTATTTCGAGAGCCTCTTTGGTATAATCTGTCGCTAAAATTATTTCGAAAAAAAGTTTATTGATTTCATTGGCAAGTTCAACATTATTAACAGCTCCATTAAGGAAAATAACACCGCCGAAAGCAGAAACCGGATCACAGGCAAGGGCATCAATCCAAGCTTGCAGTAAATTCTCCCTTGAAGCCAATCCGCACGCATTAGTATGTTTAATAATGGCGACCGAAGGCTCCGTAAACTCATTAATTAATCTAATGCCGGAATCCAAATCAACTAAATTATTATAAGATAATTCTTTTCCGTGAAGTTGAGTAAAAATCTCATCAAGATTTCCATAGAAATCGGCCGACTGATGAGGATTTTCTCCATATCTTAATGAAATACCGTTTTTATAATTAATCTTAAATGCATTAACATCATTATTCTTATTAAAATAATTAAAAATAATAGAATCATAATAAGAAGATACATTAAAAGCATTTGTTGCCATTTTTCGTCTATACTCTAAAGTAGTTTGACAATCATTATCATTAAGTACTTCAACCAACTCAGGAACTTGATTAACATCAGAAATTATAATAATATCATTAAAATTTTTGGCGGCAGCTCTTATCAGAGATATTCCGCCTATATCAATCTTTTCAATTATTTCGGCATCATTTGCGCCGCTTTTCACTGTATTCTCAAAAGGATAAAGATCAACCACAACCAAATCTACCGACGGAATTTCATACTCAGCAACATCAGCCATATCTTTCTCGTTATCTCGTCTATTAAGAATAGCGCCAAAAACTTTCGGATGCAAAGTTTTTACTCTTCCTCCCAAAATTGAAGGATAGCCTGTAATATCTTCAACTTTTGTCAACCGAGCCGAATAATTTTTCGATTTAATATAATCATACGTACCTCCTGTAGTTAAAATCTCAACATTATTTCTTTGCAGTACGCTCAATAATTCATCAATACCATTCTTATTAAAAATAGAAATAAGCGCTTTTTTTACGGTTTTCATACGGAAAAGTGGATAAATTTTATTTATTTGATTGTGTTTTAAGCAATTTTTTTATTACTTTTTTTCACGTTTTAATTTGCAATGTTATGCAATTTTTTGATAATTACCAACATTATTTCGAAAAAAAATTTATTTATTTTTTTTTGTAAAATTAAAATTTTTATTATATTTTTACAGTTGAAATTAGTTTAGTATTTTATATGGTAAAAATCTGGAATCCTAAAGATGATGGTGACCCCAAAGTTGTTGGCGAATTAGCCAGTCAACTTAACATTGATTATACTTTAGCTAATTTATTAATCCAAAGAGGAATAACTAATTTTGTAGAAGCAAAAAAATTCTTTCGTCCAGACTTAAAGAATCTGCATGATCCGTTTCTGATGAAAGACATGGATAAAGCTGTCGAAAGGTTAAATCAAGCCATAAAATTACAAGAAAAAATACTTGTTTATGGTGATTATGATGTTGACGGAACTACGGCGGTATCTTTGGTATATTCTTTTTTCAAAATTTATAATTCCAACATTGATTTTTATATCCCCGACAGATATACAGAAGGTTATGGTATTTCTACCGAAAGTATTGACTTTGCACACGAGAATGGTTTTACTTTAATAATTGCTTTAGATTGTGGAATTAAGGCTTCCGATAAAATTGATTATGCAAAAAGTAAAGGTATAGATTTTATTATCGGTGACCATCATAGACCGGACAATACTATTCCTGAAGCATACGCTGTTTTAGACCCTAAACAACCAGAATGTCAATACCCTTACAAGGATTTATCCGGCTGCGGTGTTGCATATAAAATGATACAAGCTTTTTCAAAAAAAAATAAAATTCCGATGGAAAAAGCTTATGATTTTTTGGATCTTGTTGTAATAAGCATCGCTTCCGATATTGTTCCTATTACAGGAGAAAACAGAATTTTCGCTTATTACGGATTACGGATTATCAACACAAAACCGCGCCCAGGTATTGAAGCGATACTTGCATGCGCTAAAGTTACAAGACGTCCGCGACAAATTTACACGCACAATAAAAGCATTTTCTCTAAGGAACTGACAATTAATGATCTTGTTTTCACAATTGGTCCTAGAATTAATGCGGCCGGGAGATTAGAAAACGGAAAAACTTCTGTTGAACTTCTTAACTCGGATAATCTGGAAGATGCCAAAATAATTGCCGAACGTATTAACGACATAAATAATGAGCGGAGAAATTTAGATAATATTGCCACTCAAGATGCAATTGAAGACTTGGAAAATGATCCTAAAACAATATACAAAAAAACTACAGTAGTTTATAATCCCGATTGGTATAAAGGTGTTGTTGGGATTGTTGCTTCACGTTTAACTGAAAAATATTACCGCCCTACTATAGTTTTTACAAAATCAAACGGTTTAATAACCGGTTCGGCACGTTCGATAAAGAATTTCGATATTTATGATGCCATAAATGCTTGCAGTGACTTATTGGAACATTTCGGTGGGCATACTTATGCGGCTGGCTTATCTTTAAAAGAAGAAAACCTATCAATATTTATTGAAAGATTTGAGCAAATTGTAACCGAAACTATTGATGATCAAATGCTGATTCCGGTCATAGATTATGATACCGATTTGGATCTAAAAGATATTAATACAAAGTTTTACAAAACATTAAAATCATTTGCTCCTTTCGGACCGGGCAACCAATCACCTGTTTTTAGAACAACAGGTGTTGTAGATACAGGATTGGCTAGGATTGTCGGAAAAAATCACATCAAACTTACCGTAACACAACTCAATAAAGGCGGCTACCCGATTTCGGCAATTGCTTTTCAGCAAGGAGATTATTTTGATCAGATTACGGGTGGATTACCATTTAATATTGTTTATCACATTGAGGAAAATGAATGGAATAATACAATCTCTCTTCAATTAAACATTAAAGATATAAAGATCATCGAGTAATTCATCGTTATTTTGAGAAAAACGGGGACAATCACATTTCTTTTTTACTTTACTCTTTCCGGGATATTTCTGGCTAGAAGCGCATGAAGAAAGAGTAAACGAGCAAATCAACACACATAAAAACAATATTTTTCTCATATAAACCAATTTAAGATACGAAGATTAAAAATATAACGTTCTAGTAAGAAAAAATTATATATTTTAGCAAAAATTTATTATTGATAAAATGAATTGGTTAGACATAGTAATTTTAATCCCTTGTATTTGGTTTTTTTACACGGGTTTTAAAAATGGTTTTGTAAAAAGCATCTCTCAGTTAATAGCTTTAATATTAGGCATCTGGATTTCGATAAAATTCTCAGACGCCGTCTTAACATTTTGTTTTGAGAAATTTCCTAAACTACATGAACATACTGCCGGTTTATCTCCGCAGATGATAAAAATTATTGCATTTGTAGTGATTTTTATTTTAGTAATAATCCTTATTAACTTAATTGGGAATTTAATAGATAAACTGGTTAATATGGTTTCGTTATCAACTATAAATAAATTTATCGGCGGAGCTTTTGGTGTTTTTAAAGGATTATTAATCACAGGAGTAATTATTTATATATTAAATATGTTTAATATTATTAATCCAATTATAAAAGAAGAAGTTAGAGAGAACTCTTTATTATACACTTATATAGAGAAAGTTATTCCCACATTTAGTGATTTCATGACAAAAAAAAGAGTATCGCCTGATAAAGACGATACTCTTCAGATATAATAGGATTTGTTTTACTTTGTAATTATAACTTTTGATTTTATTGAAGAATTATCTTTTCCAATAATGTCAACTGTATAAACACCGGTTTTAAATTGTGATACATTGATGCTCGCATTATTTCCGCTAACATCAACTCTTAAAACCAATTGACCAACGCTATTATATAATAAAATTCTCGACATTTCATCAGTCTCAATATTTATAATATTATCAGCAGGATTAGGGTATATCTTAACATCATTATTTAACGTTTTGATACCAGAATAAGATATTTCAAAAGTATTTTCTACTGAAACTTCACAATCCAAATCGTAGTTCGCAGATAGACTATATATTATAATATTTCCTTCAGGATTATCATCAGTATAAGTTGTAGTAGTAATATTTTCAGTCAGTAGAACATCATTTCTAAATAAGTTATAGCTTATAGGATCCGCAAATTCAGGTTTGATCCAACTAAGGACAACACTTTGATTTACAACTACAGCATTAAAATCAACAGGAATATGACAAACAATCACTGCAATATCATAACAAGCCATTTCAGACAAAAGATCTTCATCGCACACTGCTTCAACACAATAATGATAATTATCATTAGGAAGATTAGAATCATAATAACTTGTTCCAATTACATTATCAATAAATTGGTCATTTTTATAGATGTTATAACTTAGGGGAGTAAAATTGTTCGGGGCAATCCAATTTAAACTAATATTATTATCAACTAACATAACAGATAAACCTGTTGGAGTTCCGCATGCAATATTAATATTAACATTTTCGCTGCATACACTTTCGGAAGTACAACTATTATCAAATATTGCTTCTATACAATAAATATAATCTCCATTTATCAGATCAATATCATCATAATTAGTATTTGAAACAGTTGTAATTAATACTGTATTTCTATAAACCTTATATTCAACAACATTTATCGTAGTCGTATTAGGCTCATTCCAAGTAAGATAAACATTATTACCTGTGTTATTGGCAACTAGGTTAGTAATTGGAGCACATGGTTCTTCCACAAGTATTTCTACTGATCTCTCATCTGAAGTAGATCCTTGATCACATACCACAATAACTGAATATGTACATTGTCCGTAAACAGGAGTCATATCAATATAAGTTGGAATTGTTACAGTTCCAAGCTGGGTGCCGTTTCTTTTGACAATATAACTACTTGCATCTGCAGTCCAAGTTAAAGTAACAACATTATTATTTAAGCTTGCCATAAGATTTTCAACAGGATCGCATATTTCCGGTAAACTAAAACCACAATCACAGACAAAAGTAGTTACAACACCGGCGGAAGGGGTGCCTGAACTTTGATAAATAACATCACCGCTTTCTTTATAAGAAATTACAAATGAGCATTCACTATTCCATGCTCCACTTACAAAAGAAACAGTGACAGTTGTGCCAACATTAATTTCTTTCTCGAAAGAAGCAACACTACCATTTTGAATTGTATAATTAACAGTTGGTGTACCGTCATCAAATGAAACGTTCAGTGAAGCACCATTCCAGCCATCACCATAGGAATCACTTAAATCAAACTTTACAATACAACTATTAGAAATGAAGAAGTCGGCCTCAGCTGTAATAAGACCATTGTCACCTGAAGCAGTAATTTCAAAATTTATAACTTCTCCTGCAGGAATATCGTTACTAATAGTTACTGAATAAGTAGACAAACCCATACCGTTTGGTTCGATCAATCCATAGTTTTGCTCGCTGGTATTAATAACAACATACTGATTATTAGATGTCAGCACACCAACTACATTATTAACCGGAGCTCCGCCCTTATTTTCAAAAACTATATTCAAGTTTAATGTTTCTCCCGCCTGATATGAGCCTTGCCATGAGAAATTTTTATATTCCAAAATTGGTCTATAAGCTCTAACAGACATTGTGCTTTCCCATACATCATTTCCGTCTGTACTTGAAACATCAAATGAAATAGTTTGATTATTAGGAGTATCTTGTGATACCGATATAGTAAATGCATCATCAACAGAAGCGGTAGCATCAGCATTAATTGTTCCGAAGTTTGCATTATTCTTAGTAATAGTAACATATTCACTACTTGAAGAAATAGTCATAACAACATTTGTAGCTGTTTCAACTCCAACATTCTTAGCAATCATATCTATATCAGCCGTTTCATTATATTGTAATATTCCATCTCCATTAGCGTCATTAACTGTCCAGCTGTTTGCAATAATATAAGGGCCTTCAGCAGGAACAACAGTTACAACAGCTTCATACCTCAAATAATTTTGTTTTGTACAAACAACAGATATTTCAGTTGTAGGAATTAACGTTCCGGGAATAATCATTGTTTGTTGACTTCCTGTAGCAGTAGCAACAGCAAGAATTTCTCCGTTTGCAGTAAGAGCAATTGTTGCTCCTTCAGTGGCAGTTATAAGGAAATTGGTATTTCCCGCCAAAGTAACATCATTATGTGTAACAGCCAATGTTTGCGGCACTTCAGTAAATAATCTTAAAAACACATCGGAGTGGGCGGTAAACATTTGATAAGTAATTTGTTTATCACCGGTATTATAAGGCCAACTACTTTGATATAAAAAATATTTTCCAGCAACATTTCCGAATGCAGGCATCCAATTACCTGAATTTTCAGCGTATGGGCCAAAAGTCGGTAGAAATTCAGGATCATATAAATCGTACATTCCCCATGCATACGCATCATTTACAAATGAATAAGAAACTTCTGTAGGGCCCAAAAACCCAACAGCACCAGCATTTTGTCCATTATAAGTATATCTATGGAAAACTTCTCCAAAGCATGGTGTATTATTATTAAATTTACCCGTTAAACAATTGATAGTAAAAAGATAGGTCATCTTTCCAACATTGGTAAGTTGACTAATGTTGGATGATGTGAAATCAGGTTCACCCCAACCATCTTCAAACCCATGATCTCTATGTTGCAAAGCAAAAGCACCATTATTAACAGCAGTAACGACTTGTCCAGCAGTACCACCTGTCCAACCACCCAATTCTGATGGGCTAGCAGGAATATAACCTGTACCACTCGGTCCAAAATAATTTGTAACCATAGAAGTATTTTGATTAGAAGACCAAGAACTACCAGGAGTACCGGAATAAATAGCATTTATCCTCACGGGAGTTTTGCCTTGATTACGCCAATATCCGCCAACAGCTTCAGAACATATTTGAAACCAACGTTCTGTTTGCCAACCGAGAGCAGTAATAGGATTTTGATAATAGCTTGCATCCATACACGGCTGAGTTTCATATTCTAAAAACTTACTTACCAATACATTTAATTGGGCAGTTGTTTCTGCTGCCATTCTACCGAAAACCATTTCAGGTAATAAATCACCTGTAACATCCGCATATTGATTATCTGTTATACAACTACCGTTATATGAATGAGGTATTGTTTCCGCGGGAATACCAAGAGACATATTTGTGTTATGATCTCCCATAAGCAATACCGCTACAGGTGGGATATCCCATGTATTGTATGCGTTATGAAAAAATGTTTTCATTTGAGCTGTTGTTGTAACTCCCATTTCCGACAAACTCATTATTTTAGTATAAATGCCTTGTCTTGTTCTAAATTCCTTAATCTGTTCCGCATAAGGTCTAAAATCTTCATTATTCGGAAT
Organism: Bacteroidales bacterium; assembly: GCA_031276035.1. Lineage (NCBI taxonomy): Bacteria > Pseudomonadati > Bacteroidota > Bacteroidia > Bacteroidales > Bacteroidales bacterium. The sequence goes on from JAISNV010000001.1 coordinate 14,480, forward strand.
TACAATTAAATATTCACAGCCTTCGCCGTCTTTAGCACTTTTACCAGTATATTCTATTTCAGGAAGCGCTTCGTAATTCAAAAATGCATTTCTAAGAATAGGGTCAAACCAAGGAGAGCGATACTTATTATCACTATATGATTTTGATCCTCCGATATAATTAATATCTAGTTCGATATCTTTGATAACAATTAATTCTTTAGTAACAGGGTTATATTGAAACGGTGTTATACCTATTACAACCGCATCAACACCTCTTAATGATGTTACTTCTGAAATCTCTACAGGATTACTCGGGTAGAATTCTTTTGTTGAATAAACTTTACCGTTTTTAACATAATCAGTAACTGGTTCTTCTGGAATAGCTTGGATTCTTAATGCCGGTGCTATATTGATATTTTCTAATGTTTCGGTTACCATACTCTTAATGGAAACTTTGACTTCTGCACCTTCGGGTATTGCTACAAATCTGCTTATTCGAGGAAGATTCGGCATTCCCTCATCATTTGGAATAAATATTCCGGATAGTCCTATCTCATGCATTTCTTCTCCTTTATACGTGAGGTTTTCAATCCTATAACTATCGACAGACAAACTGATAGTAGCAGCATTTCCATCCTGATTATCAGAATATGTTATTTGCTGGGAATAAGATGTAAAACTAACTAATGTTAACACAAAAATTAGTGTTAACATTAGTGGGTAAATTAAATTTCTTTTCATAGGTTATTATATTAATTATTGTTTATTATTATTTTTATATTATTTGATGTATTATCAAGAAAATTTACTTTCAAGAAATATATTCCTGAATTATAATTATTTATATCCAAATAGATAAAATCACCATTAACAATTGCTTTATTAATAATTTGACCTATTGAATTGAATAAGGTAACATAAGCAATATCTTTACCCTCAATGTTTATATAATTTGTTGCAGGATTAGGATATACCATAAGATTATTTTCTATATTATTGATACCGGCAATATTATATTTTTCTTCTGCTCCTTCCGACTCATCACAATTTTCATAAACTGCGGTAATCTTAAATGTATGTTCTCCTATTTCAACATCATAATAGGAATAAGATGTTTCGGTAACTTCAGCAGCAATTAATACATCATTTTTATAAATATTAAAATATTTAGTATCTATAGCACCACTCCATTCGAGAATTATATTATTATCAATATAATCAACAGATAAATCACTTGGGGTAGGACATGTAATTACTTGCAAGCAAACCGGATCTCCCGTACATTCATTAAAAACAGATACGACACAATAATTCAAAGTATTTAAATATGGAATATTTGTATGCTCATATTCACTAGAGATGCTTCTTTCAAGCAGATTATTATTGAAATAAACATCATACCCCAACAAATCACTTGAAGGTTGAGGAAGTGTCCAAGTTAAATTAACTGTATTTTCTTGATAATCGGCATTAAAATCAATTACATCCATACAAGGGTTCAGTTCCAATGTAATGCCAACATCATCAATAACAACACCATAAGCACCTTTTGCTTCGCCTTCAAAAGCAAAGTAATAATTAGAAGTATATTTAGTATCAGGTAATTCAATGGTTACTTTCGTCCAATCTGAAATACTTTCAGTAAATTCTTGAAGTAAGATCCACTCTCCGGCTTTAGATGTTTTATAATAAACTCTTAATATATCTTGATCTTCATTCTTTGCTGTTTGTGCATGCCAAAAACTCAGAGTAGCAATATAATTTGACGGTACATTTATACTTGGTGATATTAATTTTGTTAAACCGTATCCGGCAAGAATCATATTAATACTACCGCTATGCGCAGAATAGGGTTTATGTGTTATTCCTCCATTATATGTATACCAATCGTAATTATTATCATCAAACTCTTGAGTCCAACATTCCGGAATAGAAGTAGTTGTTTCAAAATCCTCAAGCCAAGGGAAACTATTTATTGATATATTACAAGCATCTAATAAGGTCTCTATTTCAGCAACTTTACTTATTTCATTATCAGCGGCGAGATTTACAGTAATTGGGATATATTCTCCATAATTTGCATTATTATTAACTGTCATATTAAAACTACCTGAAGAGGTTTCTCCCGAATCAAAATTATTAAAACTAATAGGATTACCAGTATTAAGTGTAGCAATATCACTATTTATGATTATATTTACTTTGGGGTTAAATACACCAGAACCACCTTCATTAATAAATATAGGCGTAATAGTAACAGTTGCACCGGGGATAATATCACCGACTACATCATAATCAAAAAGTTGTATAACCGGAGCATAAGCCGTAAATGTTGTTTGTACCGACCAACTATTACTATTATTTGTCATAGTAAATCGTACATCAAAAACATAGTTATCAGGAATATTATTAGCGATATTTATTGAAAAAGCATTGTCAATTGTTTTTTCTTCATTAACTTGAACAGTACCAAAATCTGCCACAGACTTTTCAATCGTTACAAAATCATCATTAATTATTAACTCTACCGTTAACTCATTAGTAGCATCTGCACCAATATTTTTTACAGTAAATCCTATATCAGCAGTTTCTGCATAATCTAATTTTCCATTATTATTTTCATCATAAATATTCCAACCATTACTAATGATATACGGACCGGTAGCCGGAATAATTAATACAGTATTAACATATCGAAGTCTATTCTGTTTTGTTGCAACCACTGTTATCTCTGTTTGAGGGTCGTATATCGGCAATTGAATTTCTTGTTCAGAGCCTGTTCCTTCAAATACAGATATTATTTCATCGCCTACTGTCAGAGCTACGAGCGCACCTTCTTCGCAAGTAACAAACAATGGTGTACCCATCATAACTTCATTTAAGTGGGATATTTCAATTTCACGCGGGACCTCTGTAAACAAACGCAAAAAGGCATCACCATGTGCAGTAAACATTTGATATGTAATATTTTTATTGTTAGTATTATACGGCCAACTGCTTTGATATAGGAAATATTTTCCGGCAACATTTCCAAAAGCAGGCAGCCAATTTCCGGAATTTTCTGCATAAGGTCCGAAAGTAGGCATAAAATCAGGATCAAATAAATCATATACACCCCAAATATATACATCATTAACAAATGAGTATGAGGTTTCAGTAGGTCCTAATAATCCGACAGCACCTCTATTTTGATTTCCGGTAGCCAATCTATGATATACTTCAATAAAGCATGGCGAGGTATGGTTAAATTTGCCTGTTAAACAATTTATTGTAAAAATATATGTAAGTTTGCCTTGATTATTAATTTGTGGTGCATGAGAAGTTGTAAAATTTGGCTCACCCCATCCTGGTTCATAACCATGGTCACGGTGTTGTAACATAAAAGCACCATTATTAATTGCAGAAATTACATCAGCTGCAGTTCCGCCGGACCAGTTTCCCAAATCGGTAGGAGATGCAGGTAGATATCCTAATCCATTCTGCCCAAAATAATTAACAACAGTATTAGTATTTTGAGCTGTTGACCAAACATTTCCGGGTATTCCGTCATAAATTTCATTGATTCTAACAGGATCTTTACCGTTTTGTCTAAGATATCCGCCTACAACTTCAGAGCATATTTGAAACCATCTTTCCGTTTGCCAACCTAAAGCAGTAATCGGTTTGTTATAATATGCTTCATCCATGCACGGATTGGTATATTCGTACTCCAAAGTTTTACTGACCATTGTTTGCAAATGTTGTTCGGTTTCCGCTGTCATACGTGCAAAAACCATTTCAGGAAGTAAATCACCATTAACATCGGCATATTGATTATCAGTAATACAACTACCCAAAGGGTGAGAAATTGTTTCTCCCGGAATACCTTGAGTCATATCAGTTTTATGATCAGCCATAAGCAAAACGGCAACAGGTGGTATATCCCATGTATTATAGGCATTATGAAAAAATGTTTTCATTTGTGCAGGAGTGGTTACTTCCATCTCATCTAATCTCATTATTTTAGTAAGTATGCCTTGTTTTGTTCTAAAATCTTTTAATTGTTCGGCATAAGGTAACCAAATATCATTATTTGGAATTACAATCAAGTATTCACAACCGACATTATCTTTACTTTCATTAACCATCACTTTATTATAGTCAATATCAGGAAGAACATCATAGTTAAATAGTGCATTTTTAAGAATAGGGTCAAACCATCTGGAACGATATTTATCATTACCATAATGGTGGTTACCACCTTCATAAATAATTTCAATATCTATTTTTTTTATAGCAATCAACTCTTTTGTAACCGGATTATATTGAAATGGAGTGATTCCTAAAACTATTGCATCTACACCTCTTAAAGAAGTTCTCTCGGAAATTTCAACAGGAGAAACAGGGTAGAAAGCATTATTATCATAAATATCTTTATTTTTAGTATAATTAAATTCAGGTTCTTCATTTTCCGATTGCAAGCGTAATGCCGGAGCAATATTTAAATTATTAATAGTTTCAGTTTCAATGTTTTTAATATTGAAACTGGCTGTTGCCCCCTGAGGTATAGCAATTAAACGTGAAAGTCTTGGTATATTCGGCATACCTTCATCATTAGGAATTACTATTCCGGAAACAGAAATCTGGTGCATTTCTTCTCCTTTATGGTTTAATGTAACAATATCATAAGACTTCATAGTCATATTTATTGAAATACCATTACCGCTCTTTAAATCGGAATATGATAATTCTTGAGCATTAATATTTAAACAAAATGATACATTTAATATTAAAGCTAAAAAATAAAATAAAAATTTCTTCATAACATAATATATTTATTGGGATTAATTTTTTATATATTAGGAACAGGCAATATTTTACAAACTCTCAAGCATTGCTTCAATTAAATTTTGCGCACCGATTCCTATTTGTGAAATATCAACATCAAGCATGTAACAAGCTGTGGTAAAAATATTGTTGTCACGGTCGATACAAACCTCGCCGCTTTCTGTAACTATGTGCTCACTGCCAAGTTCTTCTATAACCTCAGCAGTATCCTTATCATTCCCTATTGTTAAAATACTTCCGGGAATTAATTTAGCTGCAATTAAAGGAGAGATACACATAAAGCCCATAGGTTTTCCGGCATTATACATGCTCATTATTGTTTTCTCTACGTCTTTGTTTACTGCGAAATCTATTCCGACATAGGCATAATTGCAAAGATTTTTCATAGTCCCGAAACCGCCCGGAATAACTAAAGCATCGAAATCTCCTTCATTAAATTCGGAAAGATTTTTAATATTTCCACGTGCTATTCGTGCAGATTCAACAAGTACATTTCTCACATTATTTGTCTCCTGAATAGTCAGGTGATTTACTTCTTTGCATTCTACATCAGGTGCAAAAATCGAATAATCGGCACCAAGTTTTTTTATAGCATATAAAGCAAGAACAGCCTCATGAATCTCAGAACCGTCTTTTACTCCGCAACCTGCAAGTATTACTGCAAATTTCTTCATAATCTCACTATTTTAATACATTTAACTTTTTACCTATTTTCTCGAAAGCGGCAATCGCTTTGTCAAGGTGTTCAACTTCGTGTGCAGCCGACAATTGAACTCTTATTCTCGCAGCGTCCTTAGGGACAACCGGATAATAAAATCCTGTAACATATATACCTTCTTCTTGTAATGCGGCTGCAAAGTTCTGAGATAATTTCGCATCGTATAACATAACGGCACAAATTGCAGACTGAGTCGGTTTAATATCAAAGCCAAGCTTACTCATTTTTTCAATAAAATATTTCGTATTGAAATGTAATTTATCTTGAAGTTCATTAGTACTACTCATCATTTCTACCATTTTAACACCGGCCGCTGCAACCAATGGCGGAATAGAATTTGAAAACAAATAAGGCCTCGAACGTTGACGTAACAGTTCGATGACTTCCTTTTTACCAGTTGTAAACCCACCTATTGCACCACCAAAAGCTTTACCTAAAGTACCTGTAATGATTTCAACTTCACCTCTTTTGTTAAAAAGTTCCGTAACACCTCTCCCCGTATCACCAACAACACCCGCAGAGTGAGATTCATCTACCATTACCATTGAATTATATTTCTCGGCAAGCTCAAGAATTTTATCCAAAGGAGCTACATTTCCATCCATTGAAAATACACCGTCAGTAACAATTAATCTGAATCGATTCTTTTGAGCTTCTTGCAATTGTTTTTCAAGATCTTGCATATCAGCATTAGCATATCTATATCTCTGCGCTTTACACAAACGAACTCCATCAATTATTGAGGCATGATTTAATGCATCGGAAATAATTGCATCTTCTTCACTTAATAAGGGTTCAAAAACTCCGCCATTAGCATCAAAACATGCTGCGTAAAGAATGGTATCTTCAGTTCCGAAAAATTCGGCAATTTTTGTTTCTAATTTTTTGTGCAAATCCGATGTTCCGCAAATAAAACGAACAGATGCCATACCGTAACCATGAGTGTCTAAAGCATCCTTTGCAGCATTAATAAGTTGTTTATTATTAGCAAGGCCTAAATAGTTATTCGCACAAAAATTAAGCACCTCTTTTCCATTTTCTAATTTTATCACTGCCCCTTGCGGTGACACTATAACTCTTTCATTTTTATACAGACCAGCGTTTTTAATTTCCTCTATTTCAGTCTGTAAAAAATTTTTAAAATCTTTATACATAAAATTATTATTAATTATTTTTTTTGATAAGACAATTCGCAAAGGTAAAATATTTTATTAACTTATCCTAATTTTTCTTAATAAATTTATGTCTTAATTTTTAATTTTAATACAAACATTAATGAAACTTAGTATCTCACTGAAAATACTTTTTTATATTTTCCGATTCTGCCTGACGAGCTAAACATATCAACAACAATTATATAATTTCCCTGCGGCACTGTCATTCCATTATCGCCCACCCCATCCCAATAAAGACATTCCGAAGAAATAATATATTCATTTTTAGCTAAATACTTTACCGGAAATCCTTTAACATTGAAGACTATTACAGTTACTAAATTTTCCGGATCACTAAAATTACAACATATTTCAATAACATCTGCTATTCCGTCATTATTTGGAGAAAAAACTTTTGGGTTGATTTCAATTGCAGATGCAAAGTCATTATTATTTGTTAAGATTGTTTGAGAATTTTCAACACCGGGGCTGCCAAAACCATAAGTCTGCGCGGCCGAATGCCAATTGCTTTTATCTTCGGAAGGTCTAAATACAGAAATCCTTTCCAGACTAACTCCTTTTTTATCTTTTAGAAAAACAAAGTGCATGTTTGAATTATAGCACAATTTATCTATTATTTTTCCATATTTATTTTGTAAACCGACACACGCTTCTTCATTATTAAGATTTGGGAAATTCTTCGAAATAATAAAATTATCAGCGTTATGGTAAGGATAAGTTACATCAAGTCCTTCGAGATTCGAACTAAACATCTTGATTTCATCAGGATAAATCAAAGTATTTGCATACCCAATGGAATATACTTTGGTTGAACTTTCGGAATACACACAAAAATCAATATCGCGCAGACTTATTATTTTATTGGAGACATTAATAACCTCAACATAATCGGAAGTATTTTCAGAAGAATTAAATAAAATTTCATTTATAAGCAAATCTCCTTCTTCCGGTTTTTCTCCGAAAATAATATCTAATTGATAAACCGAATTTTCCGCCAAAGGTGTTCCTCCTGATTCATTAATACATTCATGCCAATTTTTATAATCGGATTCTTTATCATAAGGATCGATTAGCTCCAACGACCAGCCACCGGAATATTTTTCATCAGAGAAAAACATCTGCGAACTATAATCAATTCTATCAATTAAATTATTTTGTGAATCAAATAAAGTCAACGTATCCAAGTTTTTTATAGTAAGAGAAGTAAAATTAAATACGCCATCATAAACGTCATAATCCGACTTATTTACAGTTAGTAATAAATAATCAGAAATAAAAACCTCCTTGTTTGGAAGTTCAAATATTTTATCCGAAGAAAACAATTGCCAAGAGGAAATATCATAAACATAATTTTTAGTATTAAACAATTCAATATATCTGTGCGCCGGTAACAGATTCGGTGCAGGATTAACATCAAACATTACTTCGTTAATAACAATATCTCTATATTCCGGTTTGTGAACGAAAACATGCAAACAAGTGTCAATCATAACATTACCCCTATAATCAACAATATTTTTCACACAGAGTCGATCGGCAAATTCATTATTAAATCCAACAAAGTTCAACAAAAAATATCTACTGCTATTACCAATATTAATGATCTGATTAGGATATTGAAACCGTTCGTTCAACATATAATTATATTTGTTATCTGCATTTATGACCGCTTTGGAAAATTCTACGATTAATGAGCCTATATCTTTATAAATTATATTTAAGATTTCAGGTAAACTTGTGTCAATATTAAGTTCGCAAATAAGAAAATCATCGAAATAAAATCTATTCGAATTAGACGACGTAAATACGCAATGCAATCCAAAATACTTAGGCTGAAAGGCAAAATATGAAAACCCTTCATTTTCTTTTATATAATATTCATTTTCTGCATTTTTGGAAAACAGAGTCCATTTCCCGTTATCATTTTCAATTTTAATGTCTTTATTAAAAGATGATGCGATATTGGCATCAACTCCCCGAAGAATTTTTATATGCTCAGAATTTGAATAGGAGTATAATTCTATCGCATCATTTTGTCCTGCCTCTCCAAATTTCAAATAATATCCTTTCGAAATTAATTCAGGGATTAAAGTATCTGCCACCAACCAAACAATAAGAAAATTATTTGCTGAGGGAGAAAATCTAAGGTTTATATTAAAATTCCATTCCGTTTTATTTAACATTTTATTTTCAGTAAATAAAAATGCTTCATTTTCATTTTCGGCACAAAGTTGTAAAACATTATCATCATTTATACAAAAAAGATGAGGGTGTCCTTGCCATTGGGGCTCTAAAGCAAAATTTCCATCATCAAAATTATCATTAAACTGGGCATGAACAAAGTTTACCAAAGCAATAAACAATAGGATAAATAAACAAGAAATCTTCATAATATTTTTTTATATTATATTGCAAAAACATCCAGACATAACCATACATTAATTAAATTTTCTAAAAAAAGTTTTTTTTATCTTTTCTTTGTTACCTTTGCAACCAAATTATTCTAAAATTGAAATATAAAATTAAATTTATGAAAAAGATTCTCCCCATATTAATATTAATCTTATCAATAAGCACAACAATAACAGCACAGATTCCGGAAAATATTAAGAGGCATTATACCAATTCTTTTGATGTTTTCACGATCATTTCAACAAACAAACCGGAAAATTTTAACCCACGTGCTATTAATCAGGGATTCAGACTTTCTGCTTCTTATGTTATTCCTTTCGGAAAATCTAATTTCTCATTTAGTATAGGCGCGGGTATCAGTTTTCAAAATTATTATATTGATGCTTTACCGAAAGATATGTTACCTTCATCATTGCAATTGGAAGGAATGGGTGATAATTTTTATTTCTTAAAAATAGATTCTATAACTGACCCCTCGATAACTTATTCTCGTAACAAAATGACCTTAACATACATAGATATTCCTTTCGAATTTAGATATTGCGGTAATAAAGGTTTTAAAGTTTCTGTAGGAGCAAAAATCGACTTTCTTATAAATTCATATTTTAAATTTAAAGGAACTGATTACTTATATGGAACCGAAGGGGATATTAAAATCAAGAAATATAATTTAGATCATTTATCGGCTTTTCAAATCGGACCTATTGTTCGAATCGGTTGGAAATGGTTCAATGCTTATGCAACATACTCGTTAACACCGGTCTATGATGCCGGCGCCGGAAGTAAATTAAACCCTATTACTGTAGGAATATCATTTACTCCTGAATATTAAAACCTGTATAACACTCCCTGACACAGTACACAAAGTCAATATTTAGAAATTATGAAAATTCTTTATAATTTGCAATATTAGTATAATTTATTGTATCCTTATCCTATCAAATAAAATGTAGAATATTATTTACAAACTCCTTTTATTTAATATTTAAATCCCAAAGCAATAAGCACAAACAAGATACTTATCAGTGTTTCCAAACAATAGTTAATGGCAAGTGATTTATTTTTAATAATTTGTGCCCATCCGATAATTCCAAAAAGAAATATCAGAATGAACAGAAACAACTGATTCGAAGCCAATCCGTTTTTCATAAACCAAATATACAAAGCAATAATTTCTCCTATTCCAATTGCATAAAAATTAATTTTAGCAAATATTGATACGAGTCCGCATAAAAAAATAAACATCGCATTCCACATAAAGAACAAAATCATTATCCACGGCAGGTTAATTCCTGTGAAAGAACGACTTATAGCGAAAAAAACCACTGCCATCATACAAGCAAACATTCCTGTCCACAATTTCTTATTTTCTTCCGATGGAACATAAATCCGTGCTTTCTTTATCGCAAAAAAACATAGACATGGAATTATTATCGATACTAAAATCATAAACAACAAAACATATAATTTAATGTTTGCATTTATTACATTGGAAGTGTATATATTACAATAAAAGAACAGAATAATAATATAAGTAGGAATACAAAGCGGATGGAAAATTGTATTTATAACTGATGCGATATTTTTTTCAAACACCGACATATTATATTTGTTTGCGTAATCTTGCTACAGGAATATTTAGCTGCTGGCGGTACTTAGCTACAGTTCTTCTGGCGATGGGATAACCTTTTTTATTCAAATATTCCATAAGCTCATCATCGGTCATCGGCTTATTTTTATCTTCATTATTAACGCACTCTTGCATTATAGCTTTTATTTCTCTAGTAGAAACTTCTTCTCCGGAATCATTTTCCATTGCTTCCGAAAAGAAATATTTCAAAAGAAATGTGCCATAAGGTGTCCTAACATATTTGCTATTAATAACTCTAGATACAGTTGAAATATTCATTTCGATTTTATCAGCTATATCTTTAAGAACCATCGGCTTAAGCTTGATTTCATCTCCGGTAACAAAAAAATCATACTGCAACTCAATAATTGTTTGCATTGTATTCATCAAAGTTTTTTGTCTTTGATTGATTAAATCTATGAAAGTTTTTCCCGATTCGATTTTTTGTTTGATATATGCAACGGCCTCTTTTTTAGACTCTTCAGAAGAATTATTAAGATTTCGGAGCATTGAAATATAGCTATTCTTAATTTTTAATTCGGGAACATTCTGAGATGTTAAACTAAGTACAGGTTCCCCATCAACAATATTAACAATAAAATCTGGAATAATATAACCGATAGTTTTTGCCGTTTCACTCATCGAGTTACCCGGTTTCGGATTTAATTTCAAAATAACTTTTTCAGCATCTTTTAACTGTTCTTCGTTAATCTTTAATTTTGAAAGAATTTTATTGTAATGTTTTTTTGTAAATTCATCAATGCATTTTTCAATAATTGCCGTTGCCAAGACAACATTTTCATCTTGCGGCAACCTCTTCAATTGAATCAACAAACATTCTTGAAGATTTCTTGCTCCTACTCCCGGCGGATCCAAGGTCTGAATCTTAGACAAAACCATTTCAATTTCTTTCGTCGAAACTTCAATCCCTTCCGTTGTAATCAAATCATCAGACAAAAAAGTCAAATCACGATTAAGATATCCTGATTCATTCAGATTACCAATAATGTACTCGGCAACTATATATTGCTCACTGTCAAGATCAAGCATCAATATTTGCTCTTGAAGAAAATCTAAAAAACTTTTCCTTGAGGCAATCGGAATTTCCTTCCGTTCATCATCTTTACTTACATTATTAGTATATAACTTATAAGCAGGAATTTCATCGTCATCATCGCTGATATAATCTTCAAAGGAAAATTCATTATCGGAATCGGTTTCATCACTCTCATAATCACTTGCTTCATCATATTCATCATTTGTCGCAGAAGCTTCGCCTTCTTCATAATCATCAGTCGTTCCAATATCACTAACATCTTCTAAAACCGGATTTTCCTCAATCTCTTCTTTGATTCTTTGTTCAAGTGCCATAACTGGCAGTTGCAACAATTTCATCAACTGAATTTGCTGTGGCGAAAGTTTTTGTTGTTGTTTTAATTGAAGTTTTTGATTTAACATGATTTTGATCTTTTAAAATTCAGCATTGCCGGGCGTACGCGGAAAAGCAATAACATCACGAATATTGCTCATTCCCGTTACAAAAAGTAACAGACGTTCGAAGCCGAGTCCGAAACCACTATGTTCAACGGTTCCGAATTTTCGGGTATCCAAGTACCAAGACATTTCTTTTTCGGGGACACCCATTTCTTTCATGCGTGTCAACAACTTATCATAATCGGCTTCCCTTTCGGAACCGCCTATAATCTCACCAATCTGAGGAAATAAAACATCCATAGCTCTAACCGTCTTGCCGTCATCATTCTGTTTCATATAGAAAGCCTTAATATCTTTAGGATAATCCGTAAGAATCACCGGTTTTTTAAAATGATATTCAACAAGATATCTTTCGTGTTCCGATTGAAGATCAACACCCCAACCATCGACGGGGTATTTAAATTTTTTCTTTTTATTATGATTTGAATTTTTCAGGATATCTATTGCTTCGCTATATTTAATACGAACAAAATCGTTAGCCAATACAAATTCCAATTTTTCAATCAGTTGCATCGCCGAACGTTCGTTTTGAGGTTTATCTTTTTCCTCATTAACCTGTCTGTCGTTCAAAAATCTCAGATCATCTGCACAATTATCTAAAGCATATTTAACTAAATACTTAAGCATTTCTTCCGCAAGATCCATATTATCATTGATATCACAGAAAGCCATTTCCGGCTCAACCATCCAAAATTCTGCCAGGTGCCTTGCTGTATTCGAATTCTCAGCTCTGAAAGTCGGACCGAAAGTATAGATCTCCGATAAAGCCATTGCAGCAAGTTCTCCTTCGAGTTGACCGGAAACTGTCAGGCTTGTTTCTTTTTCGAAGAAATCTTTAGAATAATCTATCATTCCCAAATCGTTTTTCGGTAAATCAAGAAGATCCAGAGTAGTAACTCTAAACATTTCACCGGCACCTTCACAGTCGGAAGCCGTAATTATCGGAGTATTAATATAAAAGAATCCTTTATCATTAAAAAATTTATGAATTGCATAAGCCATCGCATGGCGAATTCTGAAAACAGCTCCGAAAATATTTGTTCTAAATCTCAAATGTGCTATCTCTCTAAGAAATTCCAAAGAATGTTTTTTCGGTTGTAGAGGATATAACTCCGGATCAGCAAAACCTGTTACTTCTAATTTTTCAGATATAAGTTCGCCGGCTTGTTTATCTCCTTGTGATTTAACCCATTTACCAATACACGAAATTGATGAACCAACCGAACATTTCGATATTAACTCATCATCCGGATCATTAATAACTATTTGTAAATTATTTATGGTAGATCCGTCGTTCACTGCTAAGAAAGCAACATTTTTACTCACTCTTTTATTTCGAATCCAACCCTTTACAACAACTATAGAGTTATAATCTTCGTTTACCAACAAATCAACAATCTTAATTCTTTTAGTTTTACTCATATTAAAAATACATTTTTGCAAAGATAATTCTTTTAATGGAGAATGTAAAACAGAGAATAGAGAATTTTCATTTTAATTTTTTTTAAAATATTTATGACTAAAAGTTTGCTTTAATAATTTTTTTTTCAGTTCTTTGCTAAATTAAAAGAGCAGCCGAAAACTTTATAGAGTAGGCAAAACTAAAATTACTATTTATGGCACGTACTTTTTTTAAAACTGTAAAAAATTCTATTAAGAATTGGTATCTTGCATTAATCGCAGGTATTGTACTCATTGCATTAGGGATCTGGGTTCTATTTACTCCGTCTGAAGCCTATGTATCTTTAGCAATTCTCTTCAGCATTTCGTTTCTCATTATCGGTATTATTGACATTGTATTTTCAATTTCCAATAAGGATGAAATAGACGGTTGGGGTTGGACTTTAGCCTCCGGAATATTGGGTGTGATTTTAGGTATAATCCTGATGATTCATCCGGTAATTTCTTTTACAACACTACCGCTTTTCGTCGGATTTTTAATCGTCTTCAGATCAATTTATTTAATCGGTCTTTCAATAGATCTCCGTCAATACAGAATTAGTGGTTGGGGATATTTACTGGCATTGAGTATTATTACATTAATCTTAGGTATTATTCTATTATTCAATCCGATGTTATCAGCATTAACACTTGTTGTTTTTACAGGCGTTGGTTTTATTGTAATGGGTATATATGCAATTTACGCTTCTATAAAACTTAAGAAGTTGAAAAATAAGATTGACAAAGCAATAGAAATCGAAAAATAAACTCGAAAAAATAAAAAAGCCTCTTAAATTAAGAGGCTTTTTTATTTCATGAAAGTAAAAACAATTGAATATTTTTTCCTATCTTTGTCCGATTAAAATCGAAAAATTTGCATGCATGTAGAATTATTAACTTAGATATTGAGTGTTATGGTTGAAACTCTAAAATTTGGAACATTAAAATGGCACAATATTCCAAATCCTATTGACGATGATATTGATTTTTTACTTGATGAATTTCACTTCCATCCTCTCGCTATCGAAGATTGTATGAGCTCTACAAATCAGAGACCTAAGATAGATGTCTATGATGATTATTATTTTCTAATATTACATTTCCCTTATTTAGACAAACAAAATAAATTTTTACGCATACGTGAAGTGAAAATTTTTTGGGGAGAAAATTATATAATAACTATAGGAAAGGCGCATTGGACAGTACTTGAAATGTTTGAAGAAGCGAAACAATCGACTCTTTCTGAAGATAATAATGAAGATTTTATGTTCGGTTCTTCCGATCAATTACTATATAGAATTATGCAGAAAATGATGGAAGAAACCTATAAACTTGTAAGACGCATTGGAATAGGAATTGATTATATTAATACCGAAATGTTTGATAACAAGGCTGATAGATCTATCGAAAATATTTCAATATCAAGAAAAAATGTAATTCTTCTAAATACGACTTTCAAACCTCAAGTACGATTATTCCATAAGTTCGAATCCGGGGAAATAAAAGGTTATGCCGATAATATGGAAGAATACTGGAGTAATATTCTCGATTACGTTCAAAAGATTTGGGATATGACTGAAGATTTCGGCGAATTAATTGAAAGTTTATCCAAAACATTTGACTCTATGCAGGCAAACAGAACTAATGAAATAATTAAGATTCTCACATTTTTCTCTTCCGTACTTTTGCCTTTAACATTTATTACCGGTTTATACGGAATGAATGTTAACCTGCCTTTCGGTGAATCCAGAAATGCGTTTATATTATTAATTGGCGTAATGATAGTTACTATTGTCGGAATGCTTTTATTTTTTAAAAGGAAACGTTGGTTATAAAATGTATAATTCTATAGATCAATATAATATTCAGGAATTTTCTTCTTGGAGCCCTTCTTTTGATAAGAAATTGATAATTGCCGGACCTTGTTCTGCCGAAAGCGAAAAACAAGTTCTTAATACAGCCGAAGCAATTGTAAATGATATAAATATATTTCGCGTAGGAATATGGAAAGCGCGTACACAACCTAAAACTTTTACAGGAATAGGTAAATCCGGACTGAAATGGTTGAAAAAAGTTGAAGAACTTTTCAACATTCCGACGATGATTGAGGTATTATCTCCCGAACATGTGAAATATGCTCTTGATCATAATATAAAGTATGTTTGGCTCGGCGCAAGAACAACCGTAAATCCTTATTTAACAGAAGAAATAGCCTTAGCTCTTGCGGGTAGTGATATGCGGGTTTTTATAAAAAACCCTATGGTTCCTGATATTTCTTTATGGATGGGAGCAATCGAACGTATTAATAACGCAGGAATAAACAAAATAGCAGCTATACACCGCGGATTTCAATCAATGTATTCCGCGCCTTATAGAAACGAACCCATTTGGGAAATACCTATCAAATTAAAATGTATGTTCCCATCGTTACCTATACTTTGCGACCCAAGTCATATTGCCGGTAAAACCGAATATATAGAAGAAATTGTCAATAAGGCTTTATCCTTAGATATGTCGGGATTAATGATCGAGACACACATTTCACCTAAAGATGCCCTTTCCGATAGAGCACAACAATTATCTCCGGGTGAATTACACGAACTTCTAAAATCTATTGATTCGTCACAAAATAATATTATAAATTCCGGTATAGGACAAATTGACGAATCCGTAAGACAAATAGAAACTCTAAGAAAATTAATAGACTCTCTTGATGAAAGTATGTTGAAAACAATTTCGCAACGTTTAAAAGCCGTAGAAGAAATAGGAAAACTAAAAAAAGATATCAATATTCCTGCTCTACAAGTTTCAAGATGGAAAGAAATAATAGAAAATAGAATTAATATAGGCAACAATCTGAACCTACCGGAAAAATTTGTTGAAAAGTTAATGGAAATAATTCATTATGAAGCTTTAAAACGACAGTAACATCAATTACTCCACTCAAAGCTTTCTACAAAAACTTCAATATCCTCCTTAATAAATTTGATAATCGGGGCAACCGAATCATTATTAGGTACGTGATCAAAATAAAGCGCTCCTCGCAAAAAATTATTAACACTATCCGTAAGATAAAATTGGAAAGGAGTTGCCGCATCATTACCTTCAATGCTGATATATAATCCGTAAACTTTATATTCAGGCTTCACAATAACCGAATAATTAATAGCCGAAGCTTTCTGCATATGATTAAAGGCAAGCTTTCGAGCATCTTCTATATATTGGTTTAATGGAAGTAACATTTTATGATAAGAAAGATATATAGTTGCATCTAAACTTCTCATAACCATATTATACCATTCCGCATCATCTATCGTATCTTGAACTGTAATAATCTGTGCATAATCAGGTATAAGGGCAGTAAAAGGATAATCTCCCTTTAACTCCACATATTCTCTTTCAGGAAGATCTATTCTAAAATAACCGAAAGGCTTTGGAGCAGGTGTTTTATTACACGCTGCTCCAATTAATGAAACACTCAGTATAGAAATTACCAATTTTATTTTATTAGAAAGGCAGGTCATCATCGGCACTTGTTGGTGGTTCAAGATTAACTTTAATATCGGAAAAATCTTGTGGAGGCATGCTTTGTGGTTGCGATTGCGCTGAATCGAGTTTATCAAGCATTATTATAGATTCCGCTTCAATTTCCGTAAATCTTTTTTCTACACCCTCTTGTTCGTATGTTCTGGTTCTTATTCTACCTTCTACATAAACTTTATCTCCTTTGTGAAGATATTTTTCCGCAATTTCGGCTAATCCGCGCCATGCAATTACATTATGCCATTCCGTATGGCTTATTTTATCGCCGTTTTTATTCTTATAATCTTCATTAGTAGCAATAGAGAATCTAGCATTTTTCCATGATTCAGAGGTTCTAATTTCGGGATCTCTTCCTAAATTTCCAATTAGGAAAACTTTGTTTAATGAATTTGCCATAGTAATAATTTTTAATTAACAAAAGTAATAATTTTATCGAATATATTCTATAATAGAATTGTTGAAAAAGATCAAATGTTACCTAATATTAATAAAGAAAATTCAAAAATAAAGTCATTTTTTTGCAATAAGTTTAATTTTGAATGAATTAAATCATTTTTTTTTCGAAAAAACCCATTGTTATTAATAAAATTAATTAACTTTGCAAATCGAAAATTTAATTATTAATTCATTTAATTATAAACAACTAAATTAACAAAACTATGACAAAAGCAGAAATCGTAGCTGAAATAGCTAGTAAAACTGGTATCGAAAAAAATGCAGTTCAAGACACTGTTGAAAAATTCATGGAAACTGTAAAAAAATCTTTGGAAAAAGGTGAAAACGTTTATTTAAGAGGTTTTGGCAGCTTCATCATTAAAGAAAGAAAAGCTAAAACAGGAAGAAATATTTCTAAAAATGTTCCTATTCAAATCCCTGCTCATAAAATTCCTGCTTTCAAACCAGCTAAATCTTTCGTTAATACTATTAAAACAAAAGTAAAATAATTTTAAATAAAATAGTATGCCTAGCGGAAAAAAACGTAAAAGACACAAAATGTCTACTCATAAACGTAAAAAACGTTTACGCAAAAATAGACATAAAAAGAAATAATGTGTTTAATTTTAATTTATGAAAAATCTATCGATGGTCTATAAAGACTTTAATCATCGATAGATTTTTCATTTTAAATATTGAAGTTGTGAATAGAGAACTTGTCATAAGAAAACAGAATAGAGATATTGACATTGCTCTGCTGGAGGAAAAACAACTTGTTGAACTACATAAAGACAGGACAGACAGCAGTTTTTCTACCGGAGATATTCTATTGGCAAGAGTTAAAAAGATTTCACCGGGCTTAAATGCAGCATTCCTTGACATTGGACATGACAAAGGAGGTTTTTTATTATATATGAACCTCGGTGCCAATATAAAGAGTTTGCTGAAATTTACCAAACAAGTTAATGATCCGACATTAAAAGAACCTCTCAAGGTTGAAGATTTTAAATTAGAATCCGAAATCGATAAAACAGGAAAGATTTCTTCTGTACTTCAACCTAATCAGTATCTTCTTGTTCAAATAATTAAAGAGGCTATCAACACAAAAGGACCAAGAGTATCAAGCGAAATATCACTCGCCGGAAGATATATGGTCCTTATTCCGTTTTCAAATAAAATATCCGTATCACAAAAAATTAAGAACGCCGAAGAACGTGAACGTTTAAAGTTATTGATTAAAAGTATCAGACCTAAAAACTTTGGTGTAATCATAAGAACTATTGCCGAAAATAAAATGGTTGCCGATCTTTATTCGGATATGGCAGACCTTAAGGCAAAGTGGGACAAAATTGCAAGTAAACTTAAAACTGCAAAACCTCCAACTCTACTAATGAGCGAGGCGGATAGAGCTAATGTCATTTTGAGAGATCTTTTAAATGAATCTTTCAACAGCATTCAAGTCAATGATACCGGAATATATGAGGAAATTAAATTAAATTTAAAACATATTGCACCAGACCAACTTGATATAGTAAAGTTATATAAAGGTAAAGGCGATATTTTTACTTTCTTCGGTATTGATAAGCAGATAAAAAGCTCTTTTGGTAAAATTACTACAATTAAAGGCGGAATATATTTGATTATTGAAAAAACGGAAGCCCTACATGTTATTGATGTTAATTCCGGCTCACGTATAAATTCAAATGCAGATGGCCCCTCAGAAGAAAATATCTTAAACATAAATCTGGAAGCGTGCAAAGAAGTTGCACGACAATTACGTTTAAGAGATTTAGGTGGCATTATTGTTGTTGATTTTATAGACATGCATTCTGCAATAAACAGAAAGAAATTGTTCGAATGTCTTAAAACCGAGATGGCTAAGGATAAAGCCAAACATACAATATTACCTCAATCTAAATTCGGATTAATTCAAATAACCAGACAAAGAGTACGCCCTGAAATCTCAATTGAAACTCTTGAAAAGTGTCCGTCGTGTAACGGACAAGGAGTAATTAAATCTTCTATTCTACTTGAAAACGATATTGAAGATACATTAAAATATCTTGTTCAAGAACAAAACGAAAAACATTTGAACCTTGGCGTTCACCCTTACGTGTATGCCTATCTCACAAAAGGATTTTATTCTATTAGAAAGAAATGGCAAAAGAAGTATAAAATCAAATTGAAAATATTGTCTATGCCTGATTTTAGCTTCTTAGATTACAGATTTTTCAATAATTTAATGGAAGAAATAAACTTATAGTTATGAAAGAAATTGTTCTTAGCGGAATTAGACCTACCGGACCGTTACATTTAGGAAACTATATGGGTGCGGTTACTAATTTTGTAAAAATGCAGGAAAGCAATAAATGCTACTTTTTTGTAGCTGATTATCATTCGTTAACGACTCATCCGCTTGCCGAACATCTGCATGAAAACATTAAACAGGTTTTAGCAGAATACCTAGCTGCAGGCATTGATCCTGAAAAATCTACATTATATATTCAAAGCGATTTACCTGAAACCGCTGAACTTTATTTGTTTCTAAATATGAATGCATATGTTGGTGAACTTGAAAGAACAACAACATATAAAGACAAAAAAAGCAAGCAATTAAATAATATAAACGCCGGATTATTAACATATCCGACCTTAATGGCTGCGGATATATTAATACATCGTGCAACAAAGGTTCCTGTCGGGAAAGACCAGGAACAACATCTTGAAATGGCACGTACTTTCGGAAATCGTTTTAATAGAATGTATAATTATGACCTTTTTCCTGAACCTACTGCATATAATTTCGGACAGGAACTTGTAAAGATTCCCGGATTAGATGGCAGTGGAAAAATGGGAAAATCGGAAGGAGAAAATAATTGTTTGTTACTTTCCGATTCGCCTGAAGCTTTGAAGAAGAAGATTATGAAAGCTCTTACTGATAGCGGCCCTACTCAGATGAATCAGGACAAACCTGTTTATATAGAGAATTTATTCACTATACTCAAAGCTGTCGGATCGTTGGATACTGTACAATATTTTGAAGATCAGTGGAATAATTGCACAATAAAATACGGTGATTTCAAAAAACAGATTTTTGAAGATGTAAATAAATTCTTAACTCCCATTCGGGAACGCATTCAAGATATTCGGGCTAATGAAGATTATTTGGCAAAAGTTGCAAAACAAGGCGCCGAGCAAGCTCGTGAAAGTGCAAACGCAACGATGAAAGAGGTTAGAAGGTTGATTGGGATAAAGTCGTTGTTTTAGTTCTAACATATAGTTTTGAACATTTCAATGTTCAAAAAATGTAATATCTCTAAAAGTGAGAAATATTACCGATAAGAAAATAAATTCTAATTGGTAAGGTTTCTCGCTTTTTTATTTACCAACAGTAAGCCATCTACTTTTTAAATATTCATTTTTCATTTTTAACTAATTGAAATTAGACTTAATATAATCTTTTATTCCAAAGTTCTTCTTAATCTTTTCCTTGTTTAACGGCGTCTCGGTTAAATTAACTTTCAACTCCTGTTTTTCAAAAATAAACTTCTCAATAAAAGTCAAAATTTCATAATAATTATCGGTCATGGGAGTACCTGCAATAGCGTGGTCTTTATCTTCCGCGATATAAAAATAATACGGGAAATTATTTTTATCATATTTCTTTGCAATGTATTTTGAGCCGAAAAAGCCGTATTTTCCGAGTTTTATTCTATTAAACGGAACGTTTTTATCCGCATCTCCATGAAACATCTGGATAGGCGCAGGAATATCATTCCATTTCAAATGTCCTTTACTACTAAAGATAGCTCCTGCAAATGAAATTACTCCGGAATATTTAAAATCTTTCGGTAAAATATTAGTTATTTCGGAACGATTACAGAGTTCGTACTCCGCTTGTAGAACCGTAATTCCTCCAGCACTCGAACCGGAAATAATAATTTGTTCCGGATTTATTTTCCACTCTTCTTTATTCTGCAAAATATAACTTGTTGCAGAATAAAGATCTTCTACAGCCATAAGAATAGTATTTTCAAAAATATTCAACATCTCTTTTACCTTTATATCATCTCGCCCTTCCAATCTTTTCAATCCCAAGCGATAATCTATTGCAACGACTACAAATCCCTGTTCGGCAAAAAAATCATAGAATTCCTTGTAATATTTTGCATCCCGCGTACCAGTATAAAAGGCGCCGCCGAAAGCAAACATTAAGCAGGGTTTAATTTCATTAGAAGGAATATGATACTTATCAAGTTTAAGCGTATCATTCTCCTTAATTGCGAATATATAAGTTTCTTTTACAACCTCACTTTGAGCAAATAAAATTTGATTAAAGATGAAAAAACTTAATATTAATAAGCTAAATTTATTTTTAAGAATATTCATGATAAATTATATTTTATGATATAGAATTATTTAACAACCTAATCTTAAACTTCGTTTATAAAAAATGTCACCTTATAGTTTCGCAAAAATAATATTTTTTATTAAAATACTATCGGATTTTATCCTCACAAAATAAAATTAAATTAATTATAAAATTCTTTTTTAAGTAGATTCCTGTTAATTTAAAAATTAATATTCAGAATAAATTGATTTATGTTATTTCGTCTTTACATAAAAAATTTAATCACTGAGATAATCAATCATATTTTTCACAGTTATTTTTTTCTCAAATTTATCATTAAATTTTGTTTATTAACATTCATTAAGGTTTCTGAGCGTATTTTTAACAAAAAAGATTTTTAATTATATTTTCTCAGGCAATAACTGTTAATATAAACATCTGACAACAACACATTTATTTACAAGAATATCTATAATAGTTAATTTTATGGAGTGTTAATCGACTCATTCTATCTTCTTTTTTATTGTTGTACTTTTGTAAAAATTAATCAACTTTTATTTAAAATTTAATTTTATGAAAAAAGTAAAAATTTTATTAGTGTTTTTTACGCTATTTATGATTTCCGGTATGACATACGGACAAAATTACGTTTCAACTAATGTTAAAATAATCTGCCCGGAGACAACTATAGCAACTGTTACTGTTGGATATACCTTAGATCTTAGTGTTACCGGAAAACTACATCTGGAAACAAAAGAAATTGACGTTAGATATGGTGATCTTAATTACATGGCACATGTAGGAAGTGATTTCTTTTGGGTAAATTCTAATGCGGTAAGGGTTACAATTACCGTAATTACAGATTCAGGAAGATATTCCCAACAGATTTTTAACAATGCTATACAAAATGTAACATTTGATTTTAGATAAAAAATCATTAATCAATTAAAACTATTATTTATGAAAAATTTTAAAGTTTTAAGTACATTTTTATTAATGCTTTTCGTATCATCAATTGCAATTGGACAAACAACTCCTCTTACTACTTTTGTGCAGGATACACCAGAATTATTCAAACATTTCTCAGGTTCAGAAGTTGTAGTTAATGTTGAATGGTTTGGAGTAACCGGTTCGGTTAAAAGAACAGTTACTACGACAGTTGCCGGTATTACGGCGGGAATAGATGTTATACAAATATTTAATTCAAGTAATTTTTCATTACCAGTTACACAAACTCATATTTATGTTGAATTTACAAAAGAGATTCATTCAACAAAATACCGATTATACGTTCCTTATGCGATAAGATCTATTGATCCCATACCTTGGTTGATTGAAGAGAAATAAAAATCTTAAATTAAGGAAATATATTACACACATGAACACTTATTAATGCCCTCATAATGAGGGCATTTTTTATACGATTCAATATAATACTTTGTTTAATTTATGTTCTCAAACAATATAAACAAAATCTCGTACTTGCTATTCTATAATTCGCACCGTTTATGGGTAATATTTGTTATGAGTTGTGTAAATATTTAACTCGCAACAATCACATGATAAAGAATTAACTGAAAATATTCTTTGTAGCCCCACCCGGAGTTGTAAAAAAGTAATAATTATAAATTAAATTATTAAACAAAAATTTGTTTAATAATTTAATTATTTTTACATTTGTGAACTATTAACCAATAAAAAAATATTATGAAAAAGATCAAACTCCTAGGAGCATTAATCATTATGCTATTTATCTCAACTAATGTCCTAGGACAAACTATTCCTGTTACTACTTTTGTTCAAGACACACCTTTTCTTCTATCATCGGAGAGCTACAATGATGCCATGGCAGCTCCGGCTGATGTGAGAGTTGAATGGGTAGGCACAAATGGATATGTAGCTAAAACACCAACTCTTTGGACTACTGTAGGTGCATTAGCTGTTGGAGTTAATATTTCATCGACAGCAACTAAAATTCCTAGCGGTTTTTATCCTATAGTAGAAACAAGGGTAATTGTTGGATACGACAATGAAAAACATTTAGGAGTTTATCCGGGGTTAGCAACTGTAATGAGCAGGACATTACACCCAATTTATTGGACTGTTTATTATTAATAAATAAGCTATTATATTAATCAAAAGCCCTCAAAACGAGCACTTTTGTTGGAAAAGGGAGTGAGAACTTCTAGAAGAAAAAAATAAACAAACAAAATAAAGAACTATGGAAACAGATTTTTTACAAAAAGAGAATAAGAAAACAACAGCAGCAACGAGAAATTCAAATTTGCCATTTTGGGAATGGTTTAAAACTGACAAAGGAGACTTGTTTTTAGCCTACGCAGCCATATTGGTGCCAATTGTTCTATGGTTATTGTCATTTATTTCTGATAAATTAGGTAGCGTGATGATAGAAATAGATTATTGGGCTTTGATTTTTGATATTATTCATATCCTATTTATTACTTGGGTAATAATTGAATTAGCAAGGATAACTATTGCTCGAAACGGTAAAGAGAAAAACAAATTGCATAATTATGTTAGAAATACATTTAGCAGTAATAGTATGTTGGGAAATTTTGATAAAGATACACTATCGAAATCATGTGAAACAATATTCAGACAGTTTTATTTGGCGTGGATGTTTGTTTGGGTTTTATGGTTTTTAATGTATTTTTTCTCTTTTTTTAGTAACCTTTCTGTTGTAACTGGTATTGAAAAGTCAATTAATGCACAGAATTTTGATAGATTTTATGAGGCTACTCATATTTTTCTAAACCTATTAAATAGCATAGCTTTTTTTTATATTTATTTTACCATATCAGCGTCAAGTGTCAAAAGTACTATGATAGATAAGAGTACGAGTTTGTCTAGAAATGGATTAATTTTTATTATTATTTTCTCATTAATAATCATTACTGCAGAAGCTTTTACATGTCATTTACACGCCCCATTGTATTACTATTTTCAATTTGGTATAAAATTATCTGTTGCTATTTTTGCAACTATTGCTCTAGTAGCAGTAATTGGTAAATTGAACAGTTCTTTTCTTAAAATACCTACATTTATAGTTTTCTGTTTGTTTTTTATGCCGCTATTCAAATGGTTTATCCTTTTTTATTTGACAATAGTTTATTTGAACCAATTAGTAATAAAGAATCTCCTTATTCTCATAGTATTGCAACTGGTAATCTTGAAGTCCTTTATAATATATATGTTTACACCTCGTTAATATTATCTTTTTTCGCTCTTTTTGGTAAAGTGGTCTTATTTATCTTTATAAAATGGATGTTGCAGTCTAATAGGTTTTTATTTTTTGTATTACACAAATCAAATAGCTTGCGAGAATCAGATAGATTATTTAAGGAGTTTGCACAGGCAATGGAATGTGAAACGGAAAATGCAACAGAAAGTAATTAGTCACTAAATATTATAGAGTACAATTCGGTAAAAAAATGTTAAAAGTGTTAAAATACTACATTTTCTCGTAAAAAATGATTTCTTTTGCAAAAAAGTAACTGAAAACATTAAATATAGAAATGATTATTACATTTGCTGATACTAAGCGGTGTGAATGCTATAAAAATTTTTTAGAAGAGCCGGAAAACAGATCATATCAAAAAAAGTTCTGCAAGTTTTATCCTATAGAAATAAAATCACAGGCAGTAAGAGTGCATAATAGACTTAAAGAAGTCAACAATATTGGTGAATATAATGCGTTATACAAAAGTAATAATTGCTTTGAAAAAGTAGTCGGTCAAAGCAAAAATGAAAACTTAGCAATAAAAGTTCGGATTAATGACGCTTACAGAAAATTTGTGAATCCGATGTTAATTACTAAAAACGAAGATAATTTAGATACAGATGAATTTATTCTTGTAAAGAATTGCGACAATCAGTTTAATCAAATTAATAAGATACATGTTTTTGATATAAACAAACATGATTATAGCATATTAAGAAAATAATATCATGAGTAAAGTTACTACAAAGCCAGAAGTATTTAATTCAATAGATTTATTCAATACCGTAGGAATGGAGATTGAAGAAATTGTTGATGCTCATAATAGAGATAAAGAAGCATTATTAGATATATTATCTTGGTCAGATTTTGGGTCAATAACTAAAGTTAAAACTAAAGAATTAAAAATATTATCAGATTATCTTGAATTAGGCGAGGTTTTAATAAACTTTTTAACAAGATTTCAAAAAGACTATGCTATACAGGAAAAAAAATCAAAAAAGAGTTTTAAGGATGCTAAATCAAAGTTTCATAAACTTAAAGATATACAAAACTTATTAAACAATGAGTTTAATGAAGGAATAGATCAATTAGATGATATTATTGATTTCTTTGGTGTAGAATCTATAGATGATATATTTAATTTTCAATATAATTCTCCTCACGCCATGTTTAAAGAGCAAGTTAACTCTGAATGTAATTTAATTAATTTACATGGATGGTTAAGGAGAGGCGAATTAGAGTTTAAAAAAAATGAAAATCTTTCAACATACAATAAATATGCTAATGGATTGGATTGAAAGCAATGAATGGGGGAAAGAGGTTCAAAAAATTAAATATTTTAAAAATTTGCCTAATTTGTTTAGTGAGTTTGGAGTTGCACTTGTCTATGTTAAATATTTGCCTAAAACTGTGTATGGTGCAATCAGATGGATCGACGGAAATCCATTAATACAAATATCAGATAGAAATAAAAGTTTAGCAGTATGTTGGGTTACTTTGTTTCATGAAATAGGTCATGCTATTTTACATGAAAATGAAGAAATTTTTGATTTAGATATTGATACTACAAAAACAAACAAGAATAACAAAGAGATAGAAGCAAATAAATTTTCTTATGAATATTTATTTAATGGTGATAAATTAAGAAAAGAGATTTTTGCTAAAATATCTAATAGGGAATGTATTTCTCCTAAAGAATTAAGTGAGAAATATGATGTAGATGAATTATTTGTTGGATATTGGCTTAATAAAATTCGTTATTCTAATTCTAATTATAAATATATTACTATACAATTCTGATTAAAGTATTTATTGTATTTCTAATTCTTCCACTTCAACAAATCCAAAACTTTCCTGTTAGCTTCCCAAATCAATGAAAAATCTTTCTTGATATAAATATCCGTTATTTTCATGATACTTGTACACGCAGTACAAACAATACAAGATAATTCGTCTCAAAATCTAATAAAAAACAAATTCATTATCAGAAAATTTCATATTTGTTGAAAAATGTTGAGTTTTCTGAGTCAATTAAAAAAAGTGATACTTAAACTATCGAATCTCATTATCGAAATTGCGGATTATATTTTTTCATATCCTGAGAAAAAAATTTCAGATAACATTTCAGTATTTTGCAGTAAATTTCAGAAAACCGAACGAACTATTAATAGATACATCAAAAAAGCCAAAGAATACAATACTACACGCCTACAGAAGCAAGAAAAGATAAAAGACGAGGTATTGACTGAGGAGACATTTAAGAGTGATTTTCCCTATAGAATTGTTGTCAAAAGTTAACATTCAAAATTGTTTTTTTCTTAAACCATTAAGAAGAGTGAGGATTTAATAGATTTATTGAACTCCATAAAAGAAAAGGTAAAAAAATCATTAAATCTCTTGCAATATAAATTGCATTATCTTATCTTTGTAATTCCTAAAACATACAAATTATGATTATAATAAAAACATTATAGCCCTTTGTCGGTGCCGGTAGTGGAAACACCCGGAGCGTATGTATGTACGCAGGACACCGTAACAGAGGGTTTTTTATTTAAATTAACTTATCATGGAAAAAGAAATTAAAGGAAAGGTCAAAGAAACGAGCTTTACGACAATTCAAATTGAGTGTTCAAATGCTCATTCTATCCCTCTGTTTAAGGATTATCTCAAAGTTATACAAGAACACTTTGATATTAAAAAAAACGCTAAAAACACGGCTTATGCCTTTATTTTAAGCAAAGGACTATTTAATGACTTCAAGGATTTTTCAAAAGAAGTAAGAAAGGCAAATCTAAACCCAGATGCTTTATGTTTAGATATTCTTGAAACTACTAATCAAAATTAATTTATTATGAGAACAGAAGTAAAAGAAAATTCCCAAAGCAACTATTTTCAAACGGTATTTGAAAAATTCTTATCCGATAACATTGAAAAATATCCTGGTACTAGCTTAAGTTGTTTTGCCACCGAGATGAAGATAAGACGAGATATAGCATTCTCATTAAGTTGGGTACATTTTGACGGCGTTAAATGGATAGAGACTATTAACAGAGCAATAACAAGACTTGTTAATGAAAAGGACAAAGAAGATATTAAACGATTTTCTGAAATGATAAATCTTATTACCAAAATAATTTATTACCACGATAATATTAATAATATGCACGGTGATTATAAATATTTATTTGAACAAGCCGATAAGCAACTTGAATAACTCCGATGAGGTATTTTTATAAAAAAGTCTTATCTTTGTGCTGAAAATCCTCAATAGATGAGGTATTTTTAAATGCACCTTACGCCTTAGAAAATTTACTTTTAAGGCGTTTTTTTATTATTGTCGTGCAATTGTTGTGCAAATTTAAACACACAAAATCCTAATCAATTAATAAACAGTTCTATAATTTTATCTTTCGTAGCCCCACCAGGAATCGAACCTGGATTTAAAGTTTAGGAAACTTCCGTTCTATCCGTTGAACTATGGAGCCTAATTTCGAATTGCAAAAATAATCATTTTCTATAATTCATGAAAATTTAAGCTTTTACTATATTCTAGATTCAATAATAAATAATATTCAAGCTAAAATAATCCTCCGTCATTACGGTTAAAAGGACTTTTTCCGAAATGCGTATAAGCAAACTCCGTAGCTTGTCGCCCTCTAGGTGTACGAATAAGATAACCTTCTTGTATAAGGAAAGGTTCATAAACTTCCTCAATTGTGCCTGCATCTTCCGACACAGCAGTTGCAATAGTTGTAAGTCCAACAGGACCGCCGCCGAACTTTTCAATAATTGTAGATAGGATTTTATTGTCCATTTCATCCAAACCATTAAGATCTACATTAAGAGCCAGCAGCGCTTTTTGAGCTATCTCAATATCAATAAATCCGTCTCCGATAATCTGCGCAAAATCGCGTACTCTTCTAAGTAAAAGATTAGCAATACGCGGAGTTCCTCTACTACGACGGGCAATTTCGTAGGCGGCGTCATTATCAATTGCAATATTCAAAAGATTTGCTGATCTTTTTAAAATTTCAGATAATGTTTTCGAATCATAATAGTTTAATCTTGAAGTTATTCCGAATCTGGATCTAAGCGGGGCTGTAAGTAATCCTGAACGGGTTGTAGCTCCTACCAATGTAAACGGATTCAAACTGATCTGAATACTTCTGCTATTGGCACCGGTATCAATCATAATATCTATTTTATAATCTTCCATTGCGGAGTAAAGATATTCTTCCGTAATCGGCGATAACCGGTGTATTTCATCAATAAACAAAACATCATGCGGCTCAAGATTGGTTAGGAGACCGGCCAAGTTACCCGGTTTTTCCAATACAGGCCCTGAAGTTGCCTTAAGATTAACACCGAGTTCGTTAGCGATTATATATGACAAAGTTGTTTTTCCCAATCCGGGAGGGCCATGCAAAAGTACATGGTCAAGAGGTTCGTTACGCTGTTTTGCAGCAGCACAAAAGACTTTAAGATTATCAAGAATTGCTTCCTGACCGGCGAAACTTTCGAAATCAACAGGTCTTAGAGCAACTTCGTATTTTTGATCTTTCTGAGATAATATGTTTGAATCCGGGTTCAAATTATCATTCATGCTCTGCAAATTATTTTAATGATTTTGATAAAGAATTAAGGCGAACCAAAAGTTCGCCTTAATTCACAACACAAAAAATATGAAAACTACACTCAACAATAGAGTTTTTTATTCACGAACGAGTCTAAAGCCTACAACATTTCCTAAAGAGGTAGATGCATATGCAAAAGTAGAGTTTATTTCACACTGATCAGCTGTGCTATTCCAACAACCGCCAACGATGATACGATTTCCGTGTTCATCTGTGTCTTTAGTCATTTCCCAAACGTTTCCGCTCATATCATATACACCATTACTGTTAGAATTCTTTGTTCCGACAGCATGTACTTTATTATTGCTGTTTCCTTTATACCAAGCAACCTCATCAATATTTTCACTACCGCTATATGTACCAGTACCTGCAGCTTCTCTCCATTGAGCTATGGTAGGTAAATCAAATACACCTACACTCTTTTCATTAATTCTGTTGATAAAAGTTTGCATGGAAGTATACGCTATATCTACTTTCGGGTATAAACCTTCTGTACTAGAAGCTGTTCCGTTTATTAATTCATTCCATAGACCTACAGTAATTTCATATTTGGAGATATAGATACCATTTGAATTAACAATATTATTAGTAAACTCATTCAAAAAAGTATTAGTAGTAAATTGAGTATCTTCGGTGCTGCTACCGAAACCGCTTTGGTTAGTAGCGAAAGTTCTAACATAATAACTAGTATTTGAGATAAGTCCTTCTATTACTACATCAAATTCTCCAGTTTCCAAATTATAATTATCGGCATAATATTTATCCGCACCTTCTGTTACATTCGGTGATGTAGATAAAATAAATCCGATTTTATTAACGATATGACCGTTATGGGAAAATACTTTTCCTTTTAAAGTCACTGTAGTAGGAGTAATATTTTCAGCCACAGCTATATCTACTCCCGGCAACGTTACTCCAACAGTAAATTGTTTTACAATACCGTAGCCTACACCTTCTTCGTTTTGAGCAAATGCGCGTACATAATATACTTCACCTGCAAAAAGATTTGTCATAACATACTCATCTAATCTCCCACGTGCATCCGAAGCATGTTTCTCAATACCGTCATTTGTTTCATAAGTCGGCATTTCCATCGTTCCCCAGCAATATCCAGCTTCCAAGATATCCAAACCTTTGGTATCCAAGATTGCGCCTTTAATTTTTGCTGAACTGGAAGTTATATCGGTAATATCACCTGTCATTACTTCCGGTATTCCCCCTTCACTACACGCGGCAAAGAGAATTACCACTGATAACAATAAAAAATAGATTTTTTTCATACTAATATAATTTTAATTATTTTTACAAACACACCTACAATAATACAAAAAGCACAGTAAATCAAATTGTTAAAATTTAAATCTCTTTCTATACTATCTTTTACAAAAATTACTACAAAAATAATTCTTTATTTTATTAATGCAACTTTTTTTTTATTTTTTTTTCACTAATCAATATTATTTTTTTAATATACCTTTGCAGCATAAGATTTTTTATATTCAATTTTATGAATTCATGTTCGAATTATAAAAATATTTTTTCGATACTTTTTGCCTTGAGCTTTTATTTTTCATTACATGGCCAAAACTATACTTCGGAAAAAAAGGGAGAAGTAAATATTATTGCCGAGCCTGAATTTTATTCTATTTTAAACAAAAAACTCACATACGATGTCTATAATTCCGGATATGTGGGATACAGAGTACAAATTTATTGGGATGCGGGTAATAACTCAAAACAAGGTGCTTACAATATGGCAGATGAGTTTTACAAAAATCATCAAGATATTCCGGCATATATAACTTTTAAAGAACCATATTACAGAGTCCGTGTCGGAGATTTTAGAAGTAAACTTGATGCCGACAAATTATTAACCAATTTAAATAAGAATTTTAAAGGATCTTTTGTTGTAAAAGAGTTTATATCTATTTTTGATGAACCATACTCTCCTACTTCTCATTGGCAAGATTCTATTTACGTTTCTCCGAAAAACATACATGATTCCGAAAGCATCAATGAGGATTTCTTCAGATAGCTTTGGAATGATTTTTGATATCCCAACGCTCTTTGTATAAACAAATTAATTTAAATCAATATGCCTAAAAGATTTTGCCTTATTGTATTATTAAGTTCTATAATATTAGGCGCATACGCACAAACTCCTTATGATTATAAAAGTAAATGGAACAAAGTTGATGAGTTCTTCAATAAACAATTACCCGAATCGGCATTGAAAATTATAGAAGAGATTGAACAGCATGCAAAAAAAGAAAACAATTCGCCAGAAATGATTGCTGTTTCAATATATAAGGTAAAAATTGCATCGCAATATGAGGAAAACTTTCAGATTAATGCCATTAATGATTTTGAGAAAATAATTACAACCAGTAATTTCCCGGAGAAAAATATTTATTATTCTCTTACGGCTCAATTATATACACAATATTTAAGAAGTAATTTCTGGAAAATTTCAAATCTAAGCAATTCAACAGAAAAATCAGATGATATAAACACCTGGAGCAGAGAAAATTTACTGGAAAAAGCCTATGATTATTATTTGAAATCGCTTGATAATTCATCAAAATTACAAAAGATTCCAATTGATGATTATAAGGTTATTTTAGAACAAGAAGAAAATCCTGACAGAAATCTGCGCCCCACATTATATGACATTCTTGCATTCAGAACACTAACATTTTTGTCGGATTCGGAAAATAATTTGCTGGGAAAGACTTTGAATAACCAAGATTACCTTTCAACTTACAATACATTTACAAGATTAGTATTACCAGAAAACACCGAAACAAACGACTATCTTGAATTAAGCATGAAATTATTTCAGGATATTTTGAAATTTCATTATAATGATCCGGCGCCTTTTATTGATGCTGAATTACTGAGACTTGAATTCGCTTATAACAATATTACCGATTTCGACGGGAAAGATGAAAAATATTTGGAAGCATTATTTTCTCTTGAAAGGAATTTCGCACAACACGAATCCGCCTCCGATATAATGTTTGCTATCGCAAATTATTATTATAATAAAGCTTCGGAATATGATCCTGAAATATCTGATGAATATAAAGATTATTTTGTAAAAGCCTTGGCATATTGCAAAAAAAACTACGGACAATTTCCTGAAACCAAAGGTGGAATAAATTGTTATAATTTAATGTTGGAAATTGAAAATGAAGATATCAGCAATCTTGTTATTGCCGGTTGCAATTATCCTGACGAATATTTTCCGGCAAGTATTTCTTTCAAGAATATGAAAGAACTTTATGTGCGGGTTGTTCAAATTGATTTTGATGACGAATTCATATCGAAAAATATTTATTCTAATCTGCAAAATGATAAAACTTCAGATATACTTTTATCAAAGAAACCCGTTGAGGAATTTAAACTTGACATTCCTGAAAACATTGATTACAGAACACATACTGCCGAAATAATTCTACCGCCTCTTAAAATTGGAGCTTATGCCGTTATTATCTGCAATAAAGATTCTTTTAATAAAAAGAACGATAAAATTACTATTGCAACATTTCAAATCACCAAATTAAATTCTTTATTATTGGATACCGACAATAATATGGAATTTATTGTAAGTGATAGAAACTCAGGACACAACTTAAAGAATTGTAATATATCTTTTTATATTACAGAAGGCTGGGGAGGAAACAGAAAACAAACTTTGGTAAGCAAGCAAACTACTGATGATAAAGGTAAACTGACCGTAAATAAAAATGAATTAAAAAAGTTATCCGGGAAATCATCGCATTATATGAATTATTCAATTATAATAAGTAATGGCGAAGATAAGTTTTTATTTGATAATTATATAGATACATACTCAAATAACAGTTATGAAAGGCAACAAACTTCATTTTTCATAGACAGGGCAATTTATCGTCCGGGGCAAACCGTCTATTTTAAAGCAATAGCTCATAACGGATTTGAAGAAAATTTTTCTGTTGTACCGAATAAAACCATAAAAATCAACTTTAAAGACAGCAATTATAAAAATATTCAAACATTAAATTTAAGAACTAATGAGTTCGGTTCTTGTAACGGAGAATTTATTATACCTAATGACTGTCAACCCGGAGTTTACACTATTGACGACGGAAATAATACAATTTTCTTCAATGTTGAAGAATACAAACGCCCGTCTTTTGAAATAAACTTTGAAAAAACTTCGGAACAAAATATTGCCAACCAAGAAGTTTGTATAAAAATTAATGCAAAATCATTAACCGGAATTTCTTTAAATAATGCCACAGTAAAATATTCTGTTAACAGAAGCTCATACTTCAGATTCTTCAATTCGAATAATGCAGCAATAGACAACGGAACAATAACATTAGATGAAAACGGCGACGGAATAATATGCTTCAATGCAATTTGCCCCACAAACAAAAAATATTTCATCCAGCCTTTATATCTATTTAACATAAATGTTGATGTTACGGATAATTCAGGAGAAACAATATCAGGTAATTATTCAATCAGAATTTCCGACAAAAGTATTATTCTTAGTTCAAAAAATCCGGAATTTGTCAGCGACGAATTTATCATAAATACAACAAATACTGATAATGATCCTGTAAAGGCAAAACTTCAAATAAAAATATACAAACTCACTGAACCCAACGATATTGCAAGACCCCGTTTATGGGCAAGCGATCCGGATACCTTTATTTATTCGGAAAAAGAATATAAAAACAAACTTCCTAAAGATGCATATAAAAATGAAAATTCATACACAAACTGGGAAAAAGGAGATTTAATTGTAACTATCAATGATTCTGACGGAAAGATAAACATTAAGGATTTAAAACTTGCAGCAGGATTTTATGTTATTGATGCATCGACCAATGATAATTTCGGAAATGATATTGAAGAAAGTTTTTATTTTTACACTTTCGACAAAGAAAAACAACATACTTTTTCAAGTGAAGGAATATCTTTGCTAACATCGAAAAGTTCCGGAAAACCGGGAGAAAAATTCAATATTTATCTTTCATCATCACATAAGAAAACTAATGTCAGATTGCTGGTTTATTCCCCGAAAAGAATTATTTATGATGATTATATAAGTATCAACGGAATAAAATCTTTTTCTTTTGATATTAATGAAGAAGACAGAGGAAATATCAGAATTGTTGCTTCGGCAACTTTCAATAATAGAGTTTATAATAATTCACAAAGTATTGAGGTTCTCTTCGATAATAAAAATATCAATATTAAATTATTAACAGAAAGAAATTACATTATTCCGGGTACTAAGGAAAATTGGTCTCTTTCCTTAACGGATTACCAGAATAATATTACAGATGCGGAATTACTTGCAACAATGTACGATATGTCATTGGATTACTTCACTAAAGATAATTCCTCAAGATTTAACTTATACCGCTCAGTAAAATCAAAATACAATTTTTCGTTCAGAAATATTAATGGTTTGTCCCGCCAATGGGGATTGAATAATTATAATTTTAAGACGAAAAATGTAAAACCCGTTGTGTATGATGATTTCAAACTTGCAAATATTTATTCTCCGGTTTATTATGGCGGAATATATCCGAATGCTACAAATACAAGAATGATGAAACAAAGCGCTTTGTCGGGGAAAGGAGAACTTATTGAGGATGAAGCCGAATTTTATGAAATGTCTGATTCCGATGGAATTATTGTTAATGAAGAGGTAATTCTTGAAACAGGACAAGATATAGGAAGTGATCAAAACCAGAGTAGTATCAGGCGTGATTTTAGGGAAACAGCGTTTTTCTATCCTCAATTGAAAGCTAATAAAGACGGTAATGTAGAATTTGAATTTATTGTGCCTGAAAGTATGACAAAATGGAAATTCAGAGCTTGGGCGCACACGAAAGATATGTCAACGGGATATTTCGAAACGGAAATTGTTTCTAAAAAAGATATTTTTATTCAAGCTAATACTCCTAAAGTTTTGTACGAAAAAGACATAATCGATTATAGTGCAAAAATTTCTAACCTCACTTCGGAGAATCATTACGGAACCGCATTTATTGAAGTTTATGATTTATTCGGAAACGATATTACAAATCAAGTCACTGAAACAAACAAAATCCATTTCGACATCAATGAAAATTCTTCAACTTACGTAAGCTGGCGATTATTTGTTCCGGAAAACACAGGAATACTGAAAATACGTTGCGGTGCGGAAACGATAGCGCATAAGGATATTGAAGAGCACATTATTCCCGTACTTACTACAAAAATTTTAATAACCGAATCTCTGCCGCTTAGTATAAACAAAAAAGGGTTGAATAAATTTACATTCGATAGTTTTAAAAATAAATTCGGAAATTCAAAATACACTACCCAATCAATGACTTTTGAGTATTCGGCAAATCCTGTTTGGTATGCAATACAATCCTTACCGTTTTTATCCGAAGGCGATGAAATGTTCTCATTAACCGTATTCAACAAATTGTATTCTAATTTAGTTTCGGAATATATAGTAAAAACCAATCCGGAAATTCAAGAAGTTTATAAACAAGTTAAAATTACAAATCCTGAAAGCTTTGCTTCACAATTGGCACAAAACCAAGAATTGAAAAATATTCTTTTATCGGAAACGCCATGGATTCTGGATGCCGAAAATGAAGAATTACAAAGAGAGCGCATGGCTTCTTTATTCGATGAAAATAAGATAGGTTACACTAAAAATTCAATGTTCAACAAATTGAAAAACATGCAACATTCTTCAGGTGCTTTCACTTGGATTGAAAATAGTAATTATCCGAGCTATTACATAACATTGAATATTGTTATAGGATTTGCAAACCTATATACACTTGATATTATTGAATTTAACGATGAAATAAAATCTATATTAAATCCGGCTATAAATTATCTTGATACTGAAATTACAAAGACTTATAATAATCTAGAAAAGAATAATTCTTTGGATAAATATGTAATTTCTTCGGATATAATTAAATATCTTTATGCACGACATATTTTTGCAGCAGATAATTCTATTTCTAAGGAAAATTCTAAGGCATATGAATTTTTCATCTCTTGTTTACCAAATAATTGGAATACTCACGGATTGGAAATGCAGGCAATGACGGCAATAATACTTCACAATACGGGAAAGCAATCGGTTGCACAGCTCATTTTAAAATCGATAAATGAAAGAGCCTTACACAGTGATGAATTGGGAATGTATTGGAGGGATTTGCAAAATTCATACGCATATAGTTCATCAATAGCTACAATGGCGGCACTGATTGAATGTTATAATACAATTTCCCGCGACAGTAAATCTATATCTGAAATGCAGAGATGGCTACTGAACCAAAAACGTACTAATTCATGGGAAAGCGGTCCTACAACAAGCAAAGCAATATATGCACTCCTGATCAATAATTCCTCAAAGATTACAGTAAAATGCGAAGATGAAATTACAATCGGCAATATGAATATTGATATTTCAAAAGTTAGTGCCGGTTCGGGATATATTAAAGAAAGTTTTTCCGCTCCTGAAATTACAAAAGATTTTGCTGATATTTCCATCAACAAAGCAACGGAAGGAACCGCATGGGGCGCTGCTTACTGGCAATACACAACAGATTACGAAAATGTAACCTCAGCATCAGCAGGATTATCCGTTAATAGAAAAATATTGAAATCATCTTATAGCGATAGTTCAATAAATTTCACTGAAATCGGGAAAGATGAAGAAGTAAATAATACCGATAAAATCGTTGTGAGAATAATTATTAACAGCGATAGAGAATATGAGTATGTTCATTTAAAAGATATTCTGCCTGCATGTTTTATTCCCGAACAGAAACTTTCCGGATATTCATTCACAGGTAATTTGATGTATTACACCAGTATTAAAGATGAATCCATGAATTTCTTCATAGAATACCTTCCGAAAGGTACGCATATTATTGAATACAAAGTCAATATCCAACAAAGCGGTGAATTTACCGGCGGTATCTCTAAAATTCAATCTATGTATGCTCCGGAATTTGGCGGTCAATCGGACGGCATCAAAATCTATATTAAACGCTAAACAGTTAATAATTATGACATTAAATGAAATTTTAAAATATCGATAGCTATTCTTATGCTAAAATCTTTAAATCTTCTAAATGATATGACCAAAATTTAATAGAAGATTCTCCTTAAAAACTTATTAAGTTAAAAATAAAATATAAATAATCATGATCAAACAAAGCGAAAAATTAGCTTTATCATATAAAGACACTGAAATTTCTTACTCGAAACTTTTACAATATTCTTTGGCTTATGCCGAAACTTTTGCTAAAGACAAACCAGAAAGAATTTGCATCATAGGCGAAAATTCTTTAGAATGGATTTATGCTTTTTACGGAGCATTACGCGCAGATGCAATCTCAATTCCTATTGACGTACAGTCAACACCCGATGAAATTGCTTACATTCTGAAAGATTGTCAGCCCGACATTATCTTTTCGTCGGAAGAAAAAAAGGAAAGCATTTCCATCATTGTTGAAGAAGAAAAACTTACAGCTAAGGTCTTAACTGCAAAAGATATTGATATTTCCGAAGTTAACATGCTTCCGGTTATTGATTTCAATATTGAGGATATTGAAAAAACGGCATTGATAATTTATACTTCCGGAACAACCGGAAACTCGAAAGGAGTGATGCTTTCTTACAAAAATATTCTTTTCAACCTGAATGCGGTTTGTAAGCAAGTTCCGATTATCACGCAAGAAAGAACAATGATGATTTTGTTACCGCTACATCATGTTTTCCCACTTTTGGGCTCTTTGATGGCACCATTATATATAGGTGAAAGTATTTTTATTGCCGAAGGGATGAATAGCGAAAGTATCCTAAAAATTTTAGGCAAGGGCAAAATTAACCTGATGATTGGCGTTCCGCGTTTGTATACATTGCTTTCCAAGGGAGTCATGGAAAAAATCAATGCAAAGAAAGTCACTAAGATAATTTACAAAATTGCGGAAGGACTTCAAATACGAGCATTCTCCAAAATGATTTTCTCTTCCGTTCATAAAAAGTTCGGCGGACATTTGGAGTATCTTGTTTCGGGAGGAGCAGCATTACCTATCGAAACCGGCAAAATTTTCAAAACTTTGGGATTTGAAATTTTAGAAGGTTATGGAATGACCGAAACTTCACCTATGATAAGTTTTACTCATCCGGGAAAATGGAAATTAGGATATGCCGGTTTACCTTTAGACGGAGCAGAAGTAAAAACAATCGACGGAGAAATTTGTGTCAGAGGTGATAATGTGATGCAGGGATATTATAACCGTCCGAAAGAAACTGCGGAAGTGATTATTGACGGCTGGTTACATACCGGCGATTTGGGAATTATCGACAAATACGGAATTAAATTGACAGGAAGAATAAAAGAGATTATTGTTACTTCCAATGGTAAAAATATTATTCCTGATGAACTGGAAAACAAGTTTCAGAAAATGTCGCCATACACAAAAGAGATCGGAGTTTTCATGCATGAAGGAATTTTGCAAGCATTGATAGTTCCTGATATGGAGGAGATTCGTGTGGCGTCGTTAGGAGATATCGACTCATTAATAAAACAAGATATTATTAATTTCAATTCATCGGTTTCACAATACAAAAGAATTAAGCAGTATCATATAATTTCTGCTGAACTACCTAAGAATAGACTTGGAAAGCTACAACGCTTCAAATTTGCAGACCTTATTGAAGTCATTGAGGATACTACTGTTGAGAACGATGCCAACAGAAGCGAGCAATATATTCTTCTGAGAAATTTCATTGCAAAAGAAACCGGCAAAAACCCGAAAGAAAATGATCATTTCGAAATCGATCTCGGAATGGATTCGTTAACACGCATAGCTTTGATGGCTTTTGTTGAAACTAATTTCGGAGTAAGTTTGAATGAAAAGGATATCGAAGAACTTGACACATTAGGTAAAATGAGCGCTTTTATTGAGAGAAGCAGTAATGTTATTAATCAACAAAACGACAACATGTCGTGGAAAGATATTTTATCTTCCGACATTCCTCCTATTAAACTTCCGCATGCAAAATGGTTGAATAGTTTTTTACTTGGAATTTGCCGCGGTTTAATAAAGCTCTGTTATAAGTTCAAAAGTATCGGAAAAGAAAACATTCCTGAGGATACCTGTATCTTTGTTTCCAACCATCAAAGTATGCTCGACGGTGTTGTTTTGTTCACACAGTTAAAAAAGAAAATCCGTAAAAAGACATATTTCTTTGCAAAAGAAAAGCATTTTAAGAATCCGATTATGAAGTATTTAGCAAACAGAAATAATATAATATTGATGGATATTAATCACAATCTACGAGAATCTTTGCAGAAGTTAACTTACGTATTGACAAACAATAAAAATATAGCCATTTATCCGGAAGGCACACGCTCTAAAACCGGAATGAACGACTTTAAAGATGTTTTTGCAATTTTAAGTACTGAGTTAAAAGTTCCTGTTGTGCCGATAGTTATACAAGGAACGGATTTCGCCGTTACAAAACATAATCTTCCTCGCTTAGGAGCAAAAGTAACCATCGAATTTCTAAAACCGGTTTTCCCTTCAGAAAATGAAAATTATATTCATTTACGTGAAAAGATACAGAGATTAATCTCTGAGAAAATAGGATAAGAGAATAAAAATATGTAAAAATGAATTCAAGATTCAGAACTAAATAAAGTTTATGAAAATAAAAGACATTGCAAAAATTATCGAGGAATCCGCACCACATGCTTATGCCGAAAATTGGGATAATGTAGGATTATTAGTCGGAGATCCAAATAAAGAGATTAAGAAAATAATAACCGCTTTGGATTTTACCGAAGAAGTTCTTGACGAAGCTATTGAAAAAAATGCGGAAATGATAATTACGCATCATCCTGCTATATTCGGAGCCATCAAAAAGATTACTACAAATGATTTCACAACAAGATTAATAATCAAAGCTATAAAACATGATATAGCAATTTATGCGGCACATACAAATCTTGATAATGTAAAAGGCGGATTAAATTATTTAGTTGCGGAGAAATTCAAATTGCAAAATTGTTTTATTCTTGAACCTACTAAAGCTAATGTTTATAAATTAACATATTATGTTCCTCTTGATTATGCCGAAAAGGTATTAAAAGCTATTTTTGATGCCGGAGCCGGAAGTATTGGAAATTATGATTCATGCAGTTTTGCGAGCGAAGGTATAGGTACTTTTAAAGCTAAAGAAGGGGCAAATCCCTTTATTGGTGATATAAACAAATTG
The DNA here is from genome assembly GCA_031276035.1 of Bacteroidales bacterium. Taxonomy (NCBI): domain Bacteria; kingdom Pseudomonadati; phylum Bacteroidota; class Bacteroidia; order Bacteroidales; species Bacteroidales bacterium. The sequence continues at coordinate 55,672 of JAISNV010000001.1, forward strand.
CATTTTGAAGAGGAAAAGAAATATGACGTAATAGTACTGGCACATTATTTAGATAATGTTATAAAAGCATTATTGCAATCACATCCATATGAGTTACCTGCTTATAATATTATAGCTATTGATAATGATAATTACAGTGCCGGAAGCGGCGTCATCGGAAAGCTGGCACAACCCATTAATGAAAAAGATTTTCTAAAACTTACAAAAGATTTATTAGTAACTTCGGTTTTACGTCATTCTAAATTAACCGGCAGAATGATTTCCAAAGTTGCAATTTGCACCGGATCGGGAGCATTTTTACTTCCGCAGGCTATACGGAAAGATGCGGATGTCTTTATTACAGGCGATGTAAAATATCACGATTTTTATAGTCCCGACGGAAAACTTCTGTTGATAGATGCCGGTCACTACGAAACCGAGCAATTATCAAAAGAATGGTTCGTAGAAATCATCAAAAGTAAATTTAATGATTTTGATATTGAAGTTTCGGAAAAAGGTGGAAATCCGATTGGATACTGGGTGTAAATAATATTTCACAACTTAAAATATAAATTAATTGAAAATGTTGAAAACAGTCTACGAATAATAATCTGAAAGCTATCATTCAAACTTATTTTTTATTTCAAGAAAACCTACCATAATTTTTATAAGTTTATGTCGGTTTCTCATTATGAAGATTGTAAACTAAATCAATTTTTATCAATTAGTTATAATAAATCAAATTATTCGCTCTTTGCACACTACCCATTGTACTTAATGGAATCCGATTATTTATCGCAGTTTCAAGATTTTTTCAGGATTTACAGATAATTGAAAGAAGCTAAATAACAGTCACCGGTACGTTGCTATGCAACGTACCGGTGACAACAAACCAATATTACACATTAAGATTAGATAATACTCCAATCTTTAAATTATCAAATTAATTTCCTTTTTTCTTGCTGATAAAATTCCTTATCAATTTTGAAATTTCAGTTATCGGTATCGGAGAAAGTGACAATAGAGCAACCCATAGCCATTGAATTCCTTCTAAACGAACAATGTGGAAAATAGATTGTAATGCTGGGATGAATAAAACAATTACCATCAATCCGAATACTAATGCAATTGCTAAAAGTAATTTTTTGTTGCTGAATAATCCTCTGAAAACACTTCGCGATTGTGAGCGTACTGTAAACACAAAAGTTAATTGTGCGAATGCAAGCGTTGCAAAAGTCATAGTTTGTGCGGTTTCAATATCAGTTTGTAATCCGATATAATATGCCCCTAAACTTAAAAGAGATATCATAATTCCTTGTAAGAAAATCCTTATAGTAAAAGGTTTTGTCATAATTCCCTTTCGTCCATCAAGAGGTTTACGTTCCATAATATCTTTCTCAGCAGGATCAACACTTAATGCCAGTGCCGGAAGACTATCCGTTACAAGATTTATCCATAAAATATGAATCGGTAGCAATGGAGAAACCCAATTAGCAAGAACTGCTACAAAAAGAACCAAGATTTCTCCTATGTTTGTAGATAGCATAAATTGTATAGCCTTAAGAATATTGTCATAGATTCTGCGACCTTCTTCAACAGCAGAAACAATAGTAGCAAAATTATCATCGGCCAGAACTACATCGGCAGCTTCTTTTGAAACATCCGTTCCTGTGATTCCCATAGCAATACCTATATCTGCAAGTTTAAGCGCCGGGGCATCATTAACACCGTCGCCGGTCATTGCTACTACATTGTGATTTCCTTGAAAAGCCTTCACAATTCGAACTTTATGCTCCGGCGAAACGCGTGCGTAAACAGCAACACTTTCTACTTTCGATTTTAATTCCTTATCAGACATACTTTCCAAATCCGTACCGGTTAACGCTTCATCATCATCTTTCATTATTCCTAAAGCTTTAGCAATAGCCATAGCAGTAATCCTATGATCACCGGTAATCATAACCGGTTTAATTCCTGCGTTGCGACATTTCTCAACGGCTGCTTTTACTTCTTCCCTCGGCGGATCAATCATTCCAACCATTCCGATAAATGTAAGTTCTTTCTCCAAAACATCAGGAGTTAGCTCACCAGGAAGTTTATCAATATTTTTCGATGCGATTGCCAAAACGCGTAAAGCTTGTTCGGCCATCGAAAGGTTAGCTTTTGAGATATTTTCTTTGTCCTTATCCGTCAAAGGACGAATTGTTTCGTTATCATAGATATTAGTACAGCATTGCAGCAACTCATCCAATCCTCCTTTTACAGCTACCAAAAGCTTATTTTCCACATTATGAACTGTTGTCATCAATTTTCTTTCGGAATCGAAAGGTATTTCTGCCATTCTCGGCATTTTCTCATCTAATTCATCTTTATCCAAACCTAATTTCAATCCGGCATCAATCAGAGCGGTTTCCGTAGGATCACCAATACTTTTACTCTTATTGTCTTCGCTACTTATTTTAGCATCATTAGCAAGAATTGAAACAACCATCAAATTTTCTAAATCTTTATTAAGATTATTTTTAATATCATTAATATCGATAATATTTTCGTTGGAATAGATTTTAACAACAGTCATACGATTTTGGGTTAGAGTTCCCGTCTTATCCGAGCAAATGACTTGTGTACTGCCGAGTGTTTCAACCGAAGGGAGTTTGCGGACGATGGCGTTGCGTTTTGCCAAACGTTGCACTCCAACAGCAAGTACTATAGTAGAAACAGCAGGTAATCCTTCCGGAATTGCAGCAGCGGCAAGACTAACAGCAGTCATAAACATCGTTAACCAATCGCGGCCGTAAAGTAAACCTATAATAAAAATTAAACCGCAAATGGAAATTGCAGCAATTGCCAAAATCTTTCCGAGTTTATCCAATTTCTTCTGCATTGGCGTTTTTGTGTCGGGAACAGATTGTATCATCGAAGCTATTTTTCCTACTTCCGAATGCATTCCAATAGCAGTAACAATTCCTTTTCCCCGACCGTAAGTTACGGTACAAGAAGCGAAAGCCATATTATATCTATCGCCAATCGAAACATTACCTTCTATAATAGCGGTATTTTTTTCTGTCGGAACGGATTCTCCGGTTAAAGCAGCTTCCTGAATTTTGAGATTAACAGCTTCCACAAGGCGTAAATCAGCCGGCACGGCATCCCCTGTTTCCAGAATAACAATATCGCCGGCAACAAGTTCACGCGATTCTATTACATGAACTTCACCGTTACGAATAACCTTACAGTGTGGCGCCGAAAGTTTTTCTAAAGCTTCTAAGGATTTTTCCGCTTTTGATTCTTGAAAAACACCAATTACTGCATTTAAAACAACAATTACTAAAATAATAATCGCATCGGAGAAACCTTCTCCATTGAGAACTCCGACAACTCCCGAAATAATTGCCGCAACAATCAATACAAGAATCATAAAACTCTTAAATTGTTCGAAGAATTTTACAATAATACTCTTGTGCTTTTTCTTTTCAAATTCATTATAACCGTTTTTCTCCAGGCGTTCCTTAACCTCTTCGGAATTTAATCCGGCTTCAATGTTAGTTTTCAGAAACTGTTCAGTTTCTTCAATCGATTGATTATAAAAATCATTTTCTTCAGTCTCCATTTTTTATAAAAATTAATTACGTTGCAAAGTAAGCTATTTTTTAGAGATTAAATATGATTGATATCTCCAAAAAGATGTTTTAAACTTCGGATTTTAAGAAAATTTATAAAGAAGAAAACAAAGAAGGTGAGAAAAAAATTATAAAAGACAAATATTATTTTTGAGAATCCGAAAGATATTTATCTGACAAACGCGTATTAATATTGAAATAGTTAAAAGATTAAATTGATCAATGTTCCGGCTTAGCCGTATTAACCTAATTAATTTTTGCCAACTAAATATTTATCTATACAAAATCATTATAATTTCAGGATTTTCATATTTATTCAGATGAAAAGCTAAAGAGTCTTAATCAAAAAATATCACATCATCAAACAATTACATCAACATTCAAATAATTTTTAATTATTCATTACTCATTATTAATTTTTATTTACCTTTGCAAAGTTGAGCGTGTTATAACATAATTTAATTATTATGAGTCTAACCAGAAAGCGGTCCGATCTTAAGAAACGGACAAAAACAGCAGCCGAAGGCGGCGGAAAAGAAGCTGTTATGAAACAAAAGGCTGTAGGTAAAATGACAGCCAGAGAACGTATTTTAGCTATCCTTGATCCTAATTCTTTTCACGAATATGATTTATTTGTTGAACATGCCGGAAAAGATTTTGACATGGACAAAAAGTACCTTCCAGGAGACGGCGTAGTTACGGGTACGGGTACTGTAAGCGGTTATCCGGTGTGCATTTTTGCACAAGATTTCACTGTTGCGGGCGGCTCTCTCGGATGGATGCATGCTAAAAAAATCACGAAAATAATGGATGTTGCTACCAAACTCAATGTGCCTCTTATCGGTATTAATGATTCGGGCGGTGCGCGTATCCAAGAAGGTGTTAACGCTCTTGCGGGTTACGGCGAAATTTTTTACCGTAATACTCAGGCATCTGGCGTAATTCCTCAAATCTCTGTCATCCTTGGTCCTTGTGCCGGCGGTGCGGTTTATTCCCCTGCCCTCACAGATTTTGTTTTCGTGGTTAATAAGATTTCCAAAATGTTTATTACGGGTCCTGAAGTTATTAAAACCGTTTTGGGCGAAGATATAAGCATGGAAAATCTCGGCGGTGCTAAAGTTCATTCGGAAGTAACAGGTAATGCGCATTTTTATGCCGAAAGCGAACAAGAATGTTTTGAACAGATTAAGGAATTATTATCCTATATTCCTTGGAATAATACTCAGAAAGCACTAAGGTTTCAATCAAAGGCTCCGTTAACAAAACGTTATAAGATTGATGATGTTTTTCCGACAAATCCTCGTCAGCCTTATGATGTGCGCGATGTTATCAGATCTATTGCAGACGGATCTACTTTTCTTGAAGTTCATGAACGATTTGCACCCAATATTGTAGTGGGATTCGGTAGAATCGACGGCAATACTGTAGGGTTCGTTGCAAATCAACCATTAGTACTTGCTGGAGTTCTGGATATTGATTCATCTGATAAAGCCGCGCGCTTCATCAGATTCTGTGATGCTTTTAATATTCCGCTTGTTACTCTTGTCGATCTTCCGGGATATTTACCGGGAGTTGACCAAGAACACGGCGGAGTTATCAGACACGGTGCAAAAGTACTATATGCTTACAGCGAAGCAACTGTTCCTAAAATTACAGTTATCCTTCGTAAAGCTTACGGTGGCGGATATATTGCAATGTGTTCTCATCACTTGAAAGCCGATTTTGTTTTTGCTTGGCCTACCGCAGAAATAGCAGTTATGGGTCCTGAAGGCGCTGCCAACATCATTTTCCGTAGCGAAATTAAAAATGCGGAAAATCCTGACGAGGTTCGCAAACAGAAAATAAAAGAATATAAGGAAAAATTCGCAAATCCATACGTAGCAGCTGCTTACGGCTATATTGATGCGGTAATTGATCCTAATGACACACGTGATATGCTTGTTCATGCCCTAAGTATTTCCGGTCAGAAATCAGTTCATGTATTTAAGAAAAAACATGGTATTCCTCCATTTTAAAATTAAGTATTATGGCTAAAAATAAATCGGAAAACACTAAAGTAGAAACCGAAGCAAAAGCAGAAGTAAAAACTGAAGTGAAAGAAAGAAAATCGGTTTGGAGAAGAAATAAATCATCAAAGAAATCCTTGGAAGAGAATGAAAATAAACCGGAAGTATGTTCTGCAACGAATCAACATCTCGGTAATCTTCCTCTTGAAGGATTAACTTACAAAACCTGCTTAACCGATAAATATTTACAAAGACCTAAGTACAATCCTCATGAAGCGGGGACGGTATATTCCAAAATTCCGGGTACAATTAAGAGCATAGCAGTAAAAACTGAACAATATGTTAAAGAAGGCGAATTGCTCTGCATTCTTGATGCTATGAAAATGAACAATGAGATATTAGCTCCTTGTGAAGGAACTATTATCGAAATTAATATTAAACCGGGACAAGTTATTGCTAAAGATGTATTACTTTTCAAAATTTCAAGTGAAAACTTGCAAAGTGATGTAGAAACTGATGATACATATCTCGAAGAAGAGATGATGCAAGCTTAAAATATTATATTATTTACATAAAAATTAAAAATAGCAGATTATCGACAATCTGCTATTTTTGTTTATATTTTATATTATTGAAAACGCAACCTTAGATTAAATTTTAACAAATAAGTGAATAAATTTATTACTATTTTTGCATATATAAATTTGTAACCGTTATTAAAATGTTCGTCAGATAAATTGTAAGTTAAATAATTAAAAATTAAACATAAAAACATGAAACGATTATTATTAATTCTCTCAGCTGTTGTATTTCCATTAATTTCATTTTCTCAACAGAAATACATTGATGCAAAAAATTATCAATTGAAAAACGGGTTAAAAGTAATTCTATGCAGGGATACCGAAAAACCTGAAATTTATGGTGCCGTAAGTATTAATGTGGGCAGCATAAACGACCCTGCAGATGCTACCGGAATGGCCCATTATTTTGAACACATAATGTTTAAAGGAACCAATAAAATTGGTACATTAAATTGGGAAGAAGAAAAAATTTATCTTGATAGTATCAGTTATTATTATGATAGACTTCATGATACCAATAACAAGAAAGAACGAAATAAGATTCAGTTAAAAATAAATGAATTGAGTCAGAAAGCCGCACAATACGCTATTCCTAATGAAACAGATGCTATTTTGAGTAAGATGGGTGGTAAGGGTATTAATGCTTTCACCGGTTTGGAAAATACTGTTTACCTAAATTCATTTCCTTCAAACCAACTTCATAAATGGCTGGAAGTATATGCCGAACGTTTTAGAACTCCTGTATTCAGACTATTTCAATCTGAACTTGAGACTGTTTACGAAGAGAAAAATATGTATCAAGATAATCCTATCAGCATTTTTATGGAAGATATTTTAAAGGAAACTTTCGGTGAACATCCTTACGGCAGACCGGTTATAGGCTATACGGAACATTTAAAAAATCCTCAAATTTCTAAAATGCAGAAATTTTTTAATACATATTATGTTACTAATAACATGACCTTAATTTTAGTCGGTGATCTTGAATTTGAACCTACTATGCAATTAATTGAAGAAACATTTGGAGAGCTGCACTTTGGCCAGATCCCGGATTTTCCTGAATATAAATTACCGACATTTACAGGAGCAACTATTGTTGAAAAACGACAAACTCCAATTAAATTGGGTATCATCGGGTTTAATACAGTACCTGTTAATCATGATGATAATCTGGCTATAGATATCATGTCTGAGATACTAAGCAATAGTACAAGCACCGGATTATTGGATCAGTTGAGTCTAAATTACGAACTGCTAATTGCAATGCCTATTCCTTTAGCAATGAAACAACATGGTGTTTTTGCCTTTATGTATATTCCTAAAATTTTGGGGCAATCACATCAGGAAGCCGAAGCTCTTATTTTCAACTGTATAGACTCATTGAAAACCGGTAATTTCAACGATGATCTATTTCAGGCTGTAAAAATGGAAAAGATAACATCTGAAATTAGAAAAGTTGAAGGTTATGCAAATACGTTCAATATGATTCTTGGCTATCAGATGAATGGCAAAAGTTGGAAAGATTATTATACAGATCTTGATAAAATAAAAGCCCTTACAAAAGACGATATAGAAAAGGTTGCAAATAAATATTTCGGCGATGATTATCTACTTTATCGTTCAAAGATGGGAAGCGCCGATAAGGATAAAATAGATAAACCCGATTGGAAACCTATTGAAATTAAGAATACCGATGCTCAATCGGATTTTGCAAAGATGATTGACAATGAAACTGTTGAGCCTATAATTCCTCAAGTAATTGATTTTAATTCAGACGTTAATATTAACGAAACCAATAGAGCTTATAAGGTTTATTCCACAAAAAATCCATATAATGATATTTTCACAATGAAAATATACTATAATTACGGCAATTATTATAACAAACACCTCAGCAATGCAGCTGAGTATGTTAATCTTCAGGGAACCGAAGACTCTAAATTCCAAGATTTCCATATTAAATTACAACTTTTAGGCGCTTCAATAAATCTACATACCGAATTAGACAGATCATATATTAATATCACCGGTTTTGACAAAGATTTTGAAGAAATAATGGAGCTATGTAATCAGAAGTTTTTTAATACAGGTAATGATGAGAAAACATTGAGTGTATTGCTCGAAAATCATCAGGTAAATATCAGATTGATGAAAAGAGATGCTTCAAGTTGCGCTGATGCAGTATATAATTATGCTTTATTCGGTGATGATTCCGAATACTTAAGAATGCCTACTTCTTCCGAAATAGAAAAATATACTGGTGAAGAATTAATTAATTATGTTCGTGAAATATTTGATTATGTAGGATTTGTTACCTACTCGGGAAATATCAACCCTGAAACAATTTATAACATTCTTAAGAAGAATAATTTCATTCGTGAGGAAGGTTACAAAAAATATCCGGGAGAATCTATCCCTATTGAAAAAAATGTAACGGAAGATGCGGTATATTATGTTCACGGTAAAAAATTCCTGCAAAGTAATATCCATTTTTTTGTACCCGGATTACAAATGAATACACAAGATAGAAACAAGATATTAAGTAAATGTTTTAACCAATATTTCGGCGGCGATATGTACTCAATTGTTTTCCAGGAAATACGCGAGTTTCGTTCTTTAGGTTATTCTGCTTATTCAAGATATCTTTATGATATTATGAATAGAAAACCGAGCTATTTATATGGATATCTGGGAACTCAATCGGACAAGACAATTGAAGGTATTGATGCGATGCACTCTTTAATTGTTGATATTCCCAAAAAGGAAGACAAGTATAATACTGCAAAAGAATCTTTACTTGCCGTAGAAAGATCCAATTATATTGACTTCAGGACACTTCCTTATCAGGTTTATTTATGGAGATTGGAAAAATATGATGAAGACCCGCGGGCAGAAATGATTAAAGTCATTGAAAGCGTTGAATTTAATGATGTTTTGGATTTTTACGATGAAGCTATTAAAAATAAACCTGTAATAATTTCTTTATCCGGAAATAGCAAGAGGTTTAAGAAAAATGATTTGAGTAAATTCGGAAAAGTGAATAAAGTAAAGATGAGTGATATTTTTTGTGAGTAATAAGTATATAAAAATCGAAAAATATCAAAATACAAAAATTTATAGAATGTAGTATTAATTTGACATTATTGTAAAGTTGATATTAATTTTTATCATCGCTATAATATATTCAATTCAAAACTTCTTAAACTATCTAAACAAAAAAGGTGTCCCAAAAATTGAGACACCTTTTTTTATTGTAAAACTTAAATTTAAAAATTCAGTAAGAAACTGAGCATGATACCTGCAGCTACCGCCGAGCCAATAACTCCGGCTACGTTAGGTGCCATGGCGTGCATTAACAAATGGTTTGAAGGATCTGCTTTTAAACCTTCTACTTGAGAAACACGAGCACTATCCGGAACAGCAGAAACCCCTGCCGAACCAATTAAAGGGTTAATCTTATTTCCTTCTTTAAGGAACAAATTCATCAATTTAGCAAAAAGAATTCCGCATGCAGAAGCAATAATAAATGAAAGCGCTCCCAATACAAATATCATCATAGACTTATCCGTAAGAAATACAGTGGCCTGAGTAGATGCACCAACCGTCATACCAAGGATAATCGTTACAATATCAATAAGAGCATTACTTGCGGTGTTTGCTAAACGTTTTGTTACGCCGCTTTCTTTAAGGAGATTACCGAAGAAAAGCATTCCCAAAAGAGGCAAAGCACTCGGAGCAATAAAACAAGTAAGGATTAAACCTATGATAGGGAACAATATCTTTTCGGTTTTAGAAACAACTCTTGGTGGTTTCATGCGTATTCTGCGCTCTTTTTTTGTTGTAAGAAGCTTCATTACAGGTGGTTGAATAACTGGCACCAAAGCCATATATGAATATGCGGCTATAGCAATCGGCCCGATTAAATTTTGTACGGTTTGACCTGCAAAGGCTCCTGTATGCATCATCTTTTGTCCGTTGGCCAACATTGACGACATGAATATCGCGGTTGGTCCGTCAGCACCACCGATAATACCGATAGCAGCTGCTTCAGGAGGTGCAAAGCCAAGCATTAAAGCACTCCAGAAAGTAATAAATATACCAACTTGCGCTGCGGCTCCCAAAAGCATCAATTTTGGATTGGAAATTAATGACGAGAAGTCTGTCATTGCACCAATTCCCAGAAAAACAAGAGGGGGATAAATACCTTTTGTTACTCCGAAATAAAGATAATTTAAAACACTACCCTCTTCATAGATACCGACTTGCAATCCGGCCCCCTCAAGGAAAGGTATATTACCTATAATGATACCGACTCCTATTGGCACTAAAAGCAAAGGTTCGTACTCAAATCTGATTGCCAGGAAAATAAATAACAATCCTATACAAATCATAACAAGATGCCTCCATGTACAATTTGCAAAGCCCGAAAATTTGATAAATTCTTTTATTCCTTCAACGGCAGTCATTGATTTATCACTCTGTGTTCCAATAGCAACACCTTGAGTTTGTTCACCTTCAGACTGTATAATTTCCGTATTAACCTTTTCACTTACATTATTATTTCCTGTTACAAAAGCCGATCCGAAAAGTACAACAATAATCAGAAAAACCATTGTACAGGCTCGTCTTATAGGAGACGTTTGTTTAAGTTTATTTCTCATATTAATCAAATAAAAGGGTTCAACTATCTAATATCAATTAAATTAGCTCCTTGTAATACAGAGTCGCCAATATTGACATGAATTCTCGCAACAGTACCATTTCCTTCGGCTAAAACGTCATTCTCCATTTTCATGGCCTCATAAACCAAGAGTTTCTGGCCTTTTGTAACAGTATCGCCTTCTCTTACAAGAATGCTGATAATATTTCCAGGCAAAGGTGCTTTGATAATTTGAGCTGTACCTGATGGAGAGCTACCTGTATTACTTGGAGCATTTGTTTCTTTACGAACAAATGATTTTGGTGCAGTTTTTACTGTAGCTGTTTTTTCGGTAGTAACTACATAAGGCATTCCGTTTACTTCCAAAGTAATATCTTTATCTTCATGCTTCTGAATTTCAACATGATATTTATTACCATTTATAATAAAGTTATATGCTTTCATATTTTATTTTATATTTATTTAAAACTAATTTATTTTTTGATTAAGGAATTGATGCTTATCGGACCAAGGTGATTGTCGCTTAACCTCTTGGGTATTAATAGTTAAAACATTGCTTTCAACATCGTGAAGATCATTAAAATACATATGCAATGCTGCCGAAATAGCTGCACAGGCTTCTCCGCTTGCATCAACATTTTCTTTAACAACATCAGAATCTTCTTTTTTGATTTTTCTTTTAGATTTGATATTCAAAATTTTAGGAATAAGCATATAAATAAAAGATAAAAACAATAAAGCTACGAACACAACAATAATCCCTACAAGTCCAATTGTTATAGCTAAAGAATCAAATGCCGACCAATCCCAAGTTATTGCTAAAATATTCATAATACAAATTTTTATAATGGTAAATTAGAATGTTTTTTCGGCGGCATAGAATCTTTCTTAGTTGAAAGCGTACATAAAGCTCTGATAATTCTAAAACGGGTATTACGAGGTTCAATAACATCGTCAATATAACCGTACATAGCTGCTTGATAAGGATTGGCAAACATATCCTGATATTCCGCTTCTTTTTCTTTAAAGAATTTTTCTTTTTCGACAGGATCAGTAATACTTTTTAAAGCTTTAGCTTCAAGAACTTCGATAGCTCCTTTAGCTCCCATAACCGCAATTTCTGCAGACGGCCAAGCATAATTAGCATCGGCACGAAGTTGTTTGCAACTCATAACATCATGGGCACCGCCATAAGATTTTCTTAGAGTAATAGTAACCTTAGGCACTGTAGCTTCGCCAAAAGCAAATAATAATTTCGCTCCGTGAATAATTATGCCGCCATACTCTTGTCCGGAACCCGGTAAGAAACCGGGAACATCAACAAAAGTGACTATAGGTATGTTGAAAGCATCACAGAAACGAACAAAACGGGCACCTTTGCGAGATGCTCCAATATCTAATACTCCTGCAAGATATTTCGGTTGATTTGCAACAATACCAACGGGCATACCGTTGAATTTTGCAAAACCTACTACCATGTTTTTCGCATAATTTTCATGAACTTCCAGGAAGTCGCCATTATCAATTACCGCGTGAATTACATCAAGAACATCATAAGGTTGATTCGGATTATCCGGAATAATTCCGTTCAATGAATCTTCCAAACGATCAATTGGGTCATCACAAGGAGTAAGTATCGGATCCTCCATATTATTATTAGGGACGAATTCCATCAACTTTCTGATGAGCATTAAACCTTCTTCCTCGTCTGTAACTTTAAAGTGAGCTACGCCTGATTTACTTGCGTGTACAGTAGCGCCGCCAAGATCTTCAGTTGTAATATCTTCTCCGGTAACGGTTTTTGTAACTTTCGGACCGGTAACAAACATGTAAGAGTTTTTCTCACTCATGATAACAAAGTCTGTAAGAGCGGGTGAATATACTGCTCCGCCGGCACAAGGACCGAAAATAGCCGATATTTGAGGTACTACACCTGACGCCATAATATTTCTCTGGAAAATTTCGGCATAACCTGCCAAACTGGTAACACCTTCTTGGATACGTGCACCGCCGCTATCGTTAATTCCGATAATAGGAGCACCTACCTTTAAGGCTTGATCCATAATCTTGCAAATTTTTTGAGCAAAAGTTTCAGATAAACTGCCACCCATTACAGTAAAATCCTGAGAGAAAACATATACGATTCTCCCGTCGATAGTACCTCTTCCGGTAACAACTCCATCACCCAGAATGAGTTGTTTTTCCAATCCGAAGTTAGTACATCTGTGAGTTACGAACATGTCATATTCTTCAAAACTTCCTTCATCAAGAAGCATCAGAATACGCTCTCTTGCAGTCATTTTTCCTTTTGCATGTTGAGCTTCAATGCGGTCTTCTCCGCCGCCAAGTTGAGCCTTTTGTCTTAGCTCAATAAGTTGGTTTAATTTCTCTTGATTGGTCATATCTATAGTTGTTGTTTGATCAATTACTTATTCGGATTTTCACACAATTCGGTTAAGACACCGCCGGTAGCCTTCGGATGCAAAAAAGCAATACGTAAACCTTCGGCGCCATTGCGAGGGTCGGCATCAATAAGCTTAACATCTTTATCTTTCAATTCTTCTAAGGCAGCCTTAACATTATCAACGCTATATGCTATATGATGAATACCTTCGCCTCTTTTTTCGATGAATTTAGCTATTGTACTTTCCTCATCTGTCGGTTCAAGCAATTCTATTTTAGTTTGACCCAGTTTGAAAAAAGCAGTTTTTACTTTTTGGTCTGCTACAACTTCAATATTATAACATTTCAAACCTAAAATATTTTCATAATAAGGCAAGCTTTCTTCAATGCTTTTAACGGCAATCCCGATATGCTCTATGTGATTGAGTTTCATGATAATAACTTATTTTTTCAATTTATTCTGCAAAGGTAAGGTTTTTATAACAATAACATATTCTTTTTTTTGTTTTTTTTTAAACCTTTCGAATAAATCTTAGGAATCAATTTCACTTGGCTTTATTAACTTGAAAATCTTATCGGAACGTCTTAAGTAAATGGGATAGAATATTGAACAGGCTTCACCTTTTGTAACTTTATCAACAGGTTTATTATCAAAATATAATTCTTTAACAATAAATTGTTCCACACCAGTTGTAGGGCCGATAATCATAATTTCATCTCCCACCGAAAGGTCATCCGCATCTAAAGTAAGTTCCACCACTTTCAACTTAGTAAAATAATTTGTTACCGAACCAATATATTTCTTCACTTTAGTTGCTCTGTTCCCATATAATTCTGTCCATTCAATAAAATCTTTTCCCAAATAATAACCGGAACAAAAACCTCTATTGAACACTGTACTTAATCTCTCATTCCAGTCATTAATTTTTGTTTGATTAAAAGTATTTTCGAAATATGATTCAACTGCTTCCTTATAGCATTGGGTGACAATTTTAACATATTCCGGCCCCCTACCCCTTCCTTCAATTTTTAAAACAGTGACTCCGGCAGACAAGATTTGATCAAGAAATTCTATTGTTTTAAGATCCTTTGGCGACATAATATACTCGCCATCAATATCCATTTCTATTTCTCTGTCTTTATCATAAACAGTATATTGTCGGCGGCACAACTGATAACAACTACCGCGATTAGCCGAAGCTTCACTTCCGTAAGTATCTAAACTCAAGTAGCATTTCCCGGAAATTGACATACAAAGAGCCCCATGCACAAATAATTCCATTTGTAATAGTTTCCCGGATGGTCCGCAAATATTTTCTTCTTTTATTTTATCGCAAATACTTTTTATTTGCTTGATATTAAGTTCTCGCGCAAGAACTATTACATCAGCGAATTCGGAGTAAAATTTCACTGCTTCGAAATTGGATACATTGCATTGAGTTGAAATATGTACTTCCACACCTACCTTGCGGGCATATCTGATAATCGCCAAATCAGAAGCGATAATTGCAGAAATATTATTTTCTTTTGCCGCATCTATGATTGAATAAGCTTCTTCTAATTCTTCATCGTAAATTACGATATTAAGCGCCAGATATGATTTTACATTATTAGCAATACATATTTCCGAAATAGCTTTTAAATCCAGAATTGTAAAGTTTTGTGCAGAGGCTCTTGCCCGCATGTTAAGTTTATCTACACCAAAATAGATAGAACCCGCACCAGCCTGAATTGCAGCAGCTAAAGCCTCAAATGAACCAACCGGCGACATTATTTCAATTTTGTTATTAATCATAAATAAAGAAAAACAATTTCAGATTGCAAAGGTACGGAAGAATTAATAATTAAAGTTAAGAATTGAGGTTATTTTGTAATTATGAGTTCCAAATCCGGGAGTTTAAAATCATCATTACTTCACTGTCATAAGCATATCCATGAAGTTTTTATCATAACATCTAAATATTAAATAATACATTTTTATTTTTTCATCTTTTATTTTTAATCAGTTCTTTTATTTTTCTGCAAAAAAGTATAAATTTGCAAATATTTTTTTAATAATTTTTTGTTAAAGATAAATGGAAACCGGAAACCATATAAAAATAAAATCGGGGCGTAATTAACCGAAAAGCCATAAGAGTAGGTTAAAACTAAAATTTATTTATTATGAGAAAATTAAGCTTATTATTATTTCTAACAATTTTCGGAGTAACATTATGTTATGCTCAAGATGTAATTACAAAACAAAACGGTGAAGACATTCAAGCCAAGGTAGTGGAAATTGGTTCCAATGAAGTTAAATACAAGAAATTCGACAATCAGGATGGGCCCATATACTCAATACCTACTTCTGAAATTTTAATGATTAGATATGAGAATGGCTCGAATGAGGTTTTTTCCACAAAAAAAGAGGTTGTAACAACAAGTACTACTATATACCCAAGCCATGAAACGCCACAAGGTATCAGACCAAATATGTTATATAAAGAATACAAAGACTTATATCAACCTAGTATGTATATAAGACATTATACTGATCCGTATAATCCTCCTATTATGGGTTTGTGTTCATTCTTTATTCCCGGTCTGGGACAAATGATCTGTGGTGAAGTAGGAAGAGGTTTTGCATACCTTGGCGGGACTATAGGTTGTGGCATTATTGCAGGAATTGGCTCAGCAATGCTCGTTGGTTATGGCAGTCCTGGCGGACTTATTATGTTCATTGGAGGTGGTTTAGGAGCTACGGCAGTAGGTATTTGCAGCATTGTTGACGGTGTTAGAGTTGCAAAAATCAAAAATATGTATGCAAGAGATTTGCGTGATATGTCGGCATTTAATATAGAACTTGCTCCTTATATTGATTATATGGCTGTAGGCAACAACATTATTGTGCCGGTTGGTGTTTCAATGATTGTATCGTTTTAATTTATGCTCCGAAGGTCGAATTTTAAATTCGACCTTCGGATTTTATAATAATTGATTTATATGAAAAATTTATTTCTACTTCTATCATTAACAGTTTTCGTATCTACAATCTGTTTCTCACAAGACATAATAACAAAGTTAAACGGAGAGGATATTCAAGCGGTTATATTGGAAACCAGCAGAGCCGAAGTCAAATACAAAAAATACGGCTATATGAACGGTCCCATTTACACAATCTCAACTTCAGACATAATAATGATTAGATATGAAGACGGAGAGAAACAGATTTTTGTACAACAAGCTCAAACTCCTTACTCATACTATGATCCATTTGCCGCTTCTTCCCATAAAGCGCCTGAAGGGATAAATCCAAATATGCTATATAATGAATATAAAGGTTTATATCAACCAAGCCTTTATGTCAGTCATTACTCTGACCCCTATAATCCTGCAATAGCAGGTGTTTGTTCGTATTTTATTCCCGGTTTGGGACAAATGCTTTGCGGCGAAGTAGGAAGAGGTTTTGCATATCTTGGCGGCACTGTCGGATGCTTTGCAGTTTCGGTCACAGGAATGGCAATAACAGCGGCATTTCTTAACCCAGCAGGGCTTGTGATATTTACCTGTGGATTAATTGGCTGTGCAGCAATTGATATTTGCAGTATAATTGACGCCGTTAAGGTTGCTAAAATTAAAAATATGTACACAAGAGATATTCGCAATATGACAGCTATTAATATTGAACTTGCTCCTTACATTGATTACTTAACCATTGGTAACAATTTTGTTATGCCCGTCGGCGCATCTTTGATTGTGTCTTTCTAAGTTGAAAATTTAAAAAAATTAACTATCAACTTTCAAATTCCAACTAAATTAACTACCTTTGCAATCCCAAAAGTTCGGGGTGTGGCGCAGTTGGTTTAGCGTGCTTGACTGGGGGTCAAGAGGTCGCGAGTTCGAGTCTCGCCACTCCGACAACAAATAAAAAAAGGTGTTCTTAATGAACACCTTTTTTTATTATTCGAAAATCTGAATATTTACATTGTCAATCAGTAAAATTCGACTTAATGATTATTACTTTCTTATTCCTTTCACAATAGCTTTGATAGCCGGAGTTTTTTCAGAATCGGTGGAAATTGTAACATTAATTTCAACTTCTTCATTCTTATCAGCTAAACCTTTTGTGTTAATTCTCAATATAACCTCACCTGTTGAGTTTGGACCGATCGGACTTTCGGGAAGTATTGCAGTAACATTTTCATTGTCGACAACAACATTTGTGAGAATCAAATCTATCGTTCCGTTATTGCGGACAATAAGATTTCTGTCATAAACACGATTATTTTTAAAGTCGCCTAAATCAACAACACTCTTCTCAATTACTCCTTCGGAAAACTTCGTAAGTTCGCTAACAACATGACCTTTTATAGTGAGACCTACTTTGTCTGGAGTTCCGTTTGTTGTTATTGTTACGGTTTTACCGAAAGGATTAGTAGTAGCTGCTCTTGTAGAAGTATATGTTACGGATACCACACCTGTTTCACCCGGCATAATCGGAGTTTTTGTCCATTTAGGAACAGTACATCCGCACGTAGCTTTTGCATTAGTTATCATTAATGGTTCATCTCCGGTATTTGTAAATACAAAATCATGAGTAACATCTTTTGCACCGACTAATATTTCACCAAAGTTGTGATTGGTACTTTCAAATTCTATTTTTGGACCTTTATTTTGTCCGAAACTTGTTAAGCAAATTACTGCTAAACAAATTAATGCAATGAATTTTTTCATAATTAATTAACTTTTTATATTTTTACTTATCCTCTTTATAAACTATAATTCTTTACTATTTTTTTCTTTTGGCATTTTCACGTGCTTGAGCTTGTTGCGACTTTTGCAGGTCTTCAAGTTTCTTCTGCCAACTTGATTTTTTCTTAGGTTTAGCTTTATTACTTGCAGCTTTAAGTAACATTTTTTCTCTTAATTTTTCCGGAGGAACAATCTTACCTATTATAAACATTTGTGCAAAAGTAATTAAATTTGTCAATAAATAATAATAACTCAATCCGGCTGAATAAGAATTAAAAATTCCAAGGAATAAAATGGGCATAGCATAAAGCATAAACTTCATTCCGGGCTGATTAGCCTGTCCCATTGTTTTATTATTTATTCTCGTATAAATTATTGTAGATATTGTCATTAGAAGTGTAAACAAACTTACATGGTCGCCGTAGAATGGAATATTAAACGGCAAATCAAGAATAGAATCATAAGTTGATAAGTCGTCTGCCCAAAGAAAAGGTTGCTGTCTTAACTCAAAAGATACGGGGAAAAAGCGGAACATCGCAATCAATATCGGAAACTGTAAAAGTTGAGGCAAACAACCGGCCATCGGACTAATACCAAATTTCTTATACATAGCCATCGTTTCCTGTTGTTTCTTCATTGCATCTTCCTGATTAGGATATTTTTCGTTAATTGCGTCCATCTCAGGTTTAACTGCCCGCATCTTTGCGCCATTCAAATATGATTTATATGTAATCGGGAATAGAATCAATTTCAACAATAATGTTAAAACCAAAATAATCAATCCGTAATTCCAGTTAAATTGTTCCAAGAAATTAAAGACTGTTAGAACTCCATATCTATTTATCCATCTTACCAGAAAGAAATTACCAAGATTAATCTGATCTTCGAGTTGTATTCCGTATTTTTTCAGCTCCTTAAATTTATTAGGACCAAAATACATCGACATATCGAAAGATTCCGAAGGATCACCCGAATAAGGAATAACCATCTCGGCTTTCATGGTTTTAATATATCGCGAAATGTTATTGGCTTTATTTTTATCAACTTCAGAAGTTATTTCTCCGGAAACAAAGGCATCATCATTTTTTGCAATTAATGATGATGTAAAGAATTGTTGTTTAAATGAAACCCATTCGGTTTTTACCGGTAATTTCTTACTTCCGTCCTTATTCTCCGTAATATTATTTACATCCTTATCTCCGGTAAATTTATAATAGATATTTGTTCCGTTCAAACGGCTCTCCTTCGACTTTTCTTGTTGCCTCATATCAATCGACCACAAGAAATCTACAAATCCATGATGAGATGAAACATAATCCTTCATTCCAACTATATTAAGACTTACATCTATCATATAATCATCATAAGGAACATGATAAGAATATTCTATATATCGGCGGTAATCAACAGAATCATTAATTAAAGGATATACTCTAAAATTAAAGTCGTAACCACTTTCATCATTAACAATAATTTCCGATTTGTTTTCAGACGGTGTAAAATACAACTTTTCGGTTTCAATTAATCTATTATTTGAGAAAAAATTAATGCCGAATTTATTTGAGCTTCCTTCAAATAATATTAACGGCAATGAATCGTAAGTTTGAAATTCTTTTAATTGAACCGAATAGAGTTTACCTCCGAGGTTAGAAAAAATCAATTTTAATTTATCTGTTTCAATCGTATAAAACTCTTCTTTTCCAGTTACAAAACTTGCAAAAACACCAAATTTATCATTTAAAATTGCATTCTTTTCTTCAACTGTTACATTTGCCGGTAAATGATCATTACTTGATTTAATGATTTCTTCCTGTATTTCTTGGAAAATTCTGATTGAATCTGCTCTGAGTTGTGCTTTCATTATCGAATCGCGACGCTGTTCCTGGGCAAATTTCTCTTCTTCCGTAAGAGGTTTATAGTTCCACCATGAATAAAGAGCTATCAGTACAAAAATTACGATCAACCCTATTATATTATTTTTACTCATCTAATCTATTCAAATTATATTATTATTTATTTTCGATAGCTGCTTTGATAAATCCGACAAAAAGCGGATGAGGATTTAAAACAGTACTCTTATATTCGGGATGAAATTGTACACCTATAAACCATGGATGGTTTGGTAATTCAATTATTTCCATCAAGTTATCTTTTTCATTAACTCCGGAAAAAATCATACCTTTTTCGAAAAAGCTATCCATATATTCATTATTAAACTCGTATCTGTGCCTATGTCTTTCTTTTATATCATCAGCATTATAAACAGAATGAGCACGAGTATCTTCAATTAAATGACAATCATAATTACCCAAACGCATTGTACCGCCGAGTCCGGCAATTTTTTTCTGCGCTTCCATCATATCAATGACAGGAAATTTTGTGTTCGGATTAATTTCCGTTGAATGCGCATTTTTCAAGCCTATAACATTTCTTGCAAATTCAACAACAGCACATTGCATACCGAGACAAATTCCCAGAAATGGAATATTATTCTCACGGACATATTTGATTGCCTTTATTTTTCCTTCAATGCCACGCTCGCCAAAACCGGGAGCAACAAGTACAGCATCCATTTCGGATAAAAAATCTTCAACATTTCCGTCTTCAATCATTTCCGAGCTGATACGATGAACATTAACTTTACAATACTGAACAGCACCGGCATGCGTAAATGCCTCAAGTATAGATTTATAAGCATCTTTAAGCTCAGTATATTTACCTACTAATGCAACATTTACTTCGTGCTTCGGATTATCCAATTCATTGAGAAAATTTTCCCATTCTTTCATATCCGGCTCCTTAAAATTATCGCATTTGGTTTTCTTGAGAACCTCAACATCAAGTCCTTCTTTACGCATATGCAAGGGTACACGATAAATGGTATCAGCATCTATCGACTGAATAACAGCAGATTGCGAAACATTACAAAACAAGGCGATTTTCCTTCTGATGGAATCATCCAAATCATGTTCCGTTCTACAAACAATTATATCAGGTTGAAGTCCTTGTTCCAGCAAAGTTTTTACGGAGTGTTGCGTAGGTTTCGTTTTCAGTTCGCCGGCAGCTTTTAAATAAGGTACCAAAGTCAGATGAATAGAAACACAGCGATCGCCGAGTTCCCATTTCATCTGTCTAACTGCCTCTATATATGGTAAAGACTCAATATCACCAACAGTGCCGCCTATTTCCGTAATCACGAAATCGTAATTACCGGTTTTAGCCAATGTTTTAATCCAATACTGAATTTCATCGGTTATATGAGGTATAACCTGAACCGTCTTTCCAAGAAAATCTCCGCGTCTTTCCTTTTCAATTACAGTTTTATAAATTTTACCAGTTGTAACATTATTACGCATTGAAGTCGGTTCATTGAGAAATCTTTCGTAATGACCTAAATCGAGGTCTGTTTCCGCACCATCTTCAGTAACATAACATTCCCCGTGTTCATAAGGGTTCATCGTTCCCGGATCAACATTAATATATGGATCAAGTTTTTGGATAGCAACTTTAAAACCTCTTGCTTTCAAGAGGTTACCTAATGAAGCGGAAATAATCCCTTTTCCTAAAGAAGAAGCAACTCCGCCGGTTACAAAAACATACTTAGTTTGATTCATTTTTTTATCAATAAAACACAAACGACAAAGGTAGTAAAAAAACTAAGTTTAACCTAAAAACGGCTTCAGATTATTACATCTAAGATTTGATCTTAATCTTCTAAGTGCTTTTTCTTTGATCTGTCTAACTCTTTCGCGGGTAAGGCCATATTTTGTACCTATTTCCTCTAAAGTCAGGCTATATCCTATACCGATTCCGAAGTGAAGCATAAGTATTTCTCTTTCCTTATCATTAAGAAGAGATAAAGATCTCTGAATTTCCAACGACAAAGATTCATCCATAAGTAATGCATCCGGATCAGGGTTCGAATTACTGTTCAAAACATCTAAAAGACAATTTCCTTCTTCATTCGGCAAAGGGGCATCAACCGATACGGTTTTAAGATTCATCCTGAAAGCGGAATCAACTTTATTATCTGGAAGATCCAAACTGTCTGCTATTTCAGCCGCAGAAGGAACTCTTTGCAAACTTTGTTCTAATCGAGAATATTCTTTCTTGATTTTGCTTATTGTACCAACTTGATTCAAAGGTAAACGCACAATTCTTGATTGCTCGGCAAGAGCTTGTAAAATAGATTGACGAATCCACCAAACAGCGTAAGAAATGAATTTAAAACCTCTTGTTTCATCAAATTTTCTTGCTGCTTTTATCAAGCCTACATTTCCTTCATTTATAAGGTCAGGCAAACTAAGTCCTTGATTTTGATATTGTTTAGCAACCGAAACAACGAATCTAAGATTAGCATTCACCAATCTTTCGAGAGCTTTGTCGTCGCCTGTTTTGATTTTTTGTGCAAGTTCGACTTCCTCTTCCGGAGTGATAAGTTGTTCTTTACTAATATCAGAAAGATATTTATCGAGAGCTGCAACTTCTCGATTAGTAATAGATTTTGAAATTTTTAATTGTCGCATTGTAAATTTCCTTTACATAATTTATTATTTGTTAATACTAAATTTATTCAAGCAAAAATAATAACGGTTTTCGACACACAAAAATTGCATGTCGAAAACCAAAATTTAAAATATGTTTTGTATGCAAAAATTACATACCGAAACCGTAATAAGCTTTAACGCCGTTAGGATATCTGCCTTCAACCAAGACTCCGCCTTTTTTATTAGACAGTATTTCAATAAGATGATCTACATTTCTAACACTGGCATGATCAACTTTAGTAATCAAAAAACCATCTTTTATTCCGGCAGATTTAAGGATGCCATCTTGCACCTTAGAAATAATAACGCCATTTGTGGAATTATATTTTGTCAAATCGTTTTTTGTTGCATTTTTTATTTCCGCACCCAACAATTTATTATAATCCGCCGTTAATTCCGTCTTCTTAGACACTCCGTTTTCACCGGCAAGAAGCACATTAAATTTCATTTCCTTACCTTGTCTATCGACTGTAACTCTGACAGTTTGGCCGGGTCGGTATTGACTAACTTTTTCCATCAATTCGGAAGTAGAAGAAACACCTTTATCATCAATAGCAACTATCACATCACCTTTTTTAATACCTGCCGATTTAGCATTTCCGGTATCAGTAACCTCGCTCACATATACACCTTGTAATACATGTAAATTTTCTTGACTTGCAAATGAACTGTTAATATCCCCTATTTTAACTCCGAGCAAAGCTCTTTGAACTTTTCCGTAATCTTTCAAATCCTCAACAACTTTTTTCACAATGTTAACCGGAATTGCAAAGGAGTAACCGGCAAAATAACCTGTTCCGCTTGCAATCGCAGTGTTGATACCAATAAGTTCGCCCTTGGTATTAACCAAAGCTCCTCCGCTGTTTCCGGAATTGAGGGCCGCATCCGTTTGAATAAATGCTTCCACAGCAGAAGCTGTTTGTGTATTTGGTAAAATATTAATATTTCTTGCTTTTGCAGAAACAATACCGGCAGTAACAGTAGAAGTTAAATTAAGAGGATTACCAACTGCAAGCACCCATTCTCCTACCTTAACTTTATCGGAATCGCCGAAAGTAAGATAAGGCAAACGCGTATCATCAATCTTTAGCAAGGCCAAATCTGTAGACGGGTCTGTTCCAATAATTTCAGCAATATAGGACCTCTTGTCATTTAAAGTTATTTCCACCTTTATAGCATCTTGTACAACATGATTATTTGTAACAACATAACCATCCTGTGAAATTATTACACCGGAGCCAGTGGCAATAACCGGTGCAGATCCTCTATTAGGATAATTAAATAAATCTCTAAGATCAAAATAATAATCGTAAAGATTATTTTTACGTGCAAATTCGGTTTTAATATGTACAACCGCCTGAGTACTTTTTTCGGAAGCTTCAACAAAATCGACATTTCCTAATTGGGCATTCATTGTTTTCGGGGGTATAACAGCAAATGCAACTGCTAATATAAGCAGTGGTAAAAAATTTTTCTTCATAATGCTAATATTTAATATAATTCAGATTTATGTGTATATCAACAAATATACCAAAGCGGATTATCAACTGCCAAAATGGCCGGCAATTATAAATTATTAACGGAGCAACTTTTTATCTGTATATCTCCCTTTCGTCTAATGCTTTTTGAAATTTGCGTGCGTTTTCTTTATGTTGTTTGTATGTTTTCGCAAAAAGGTGTCTTCCCGAAAAATCATGAGATGCACAGAAGAAAATATAGTCGTGATCTTCGTAGTTAAGTACTGCATCTATAGAACTTATTGAAGGAATCCAAATAGGTCCCGGCGGTAATCCTACATGTTTATATGTATTATAAGGTGAGTCTATCTGCTTGTGCCTGTTCAAAACACGCCTTACATTCTGATTTTCGAGCAAATAAACCAAAGTAGGATCAGCCTGTAGTTTTTGTCTGTTATTCAGTCTGTTTACATAAACACCTGCAATTGTAGCCTTTTCGTCATTCACATTAGTTTCACGCTCTACAATTGAAGCAAGTATAACTACTTCTTCAAGCGTAAAATTAATACTGTCTGCCAGACCTTTACGCTTATCATTCCAGAATTTGTCACTTTCTTTTTTCATTCTTTTCCAAAAAGATTGAGCATCTGTATTCCAGTAAAATTCATAAGTATTGGGTATTAACATCAAATAAGCATTATTAGAATTCATTTCTAAAGTTTTCAGAAACTCTTCATCAAAATATGTATCAACTAAAGAAGCCGAATCCGCCGCAATTTGCGTTGCAACTCTTGAAGCAAGTGTCTGTATATTTCGAGTACTATTAAAAACAACCCTTACAGGAGTTTGCTCACCAAGTTTCAGCTTGTGAATTAACTCTTTATCAGTCATACCATCCTTAATAACATATCTTCCCGGTTTAATATTATCAATATAATTTTCTTTCTCCGCGTGTTTTATAAATTTTTTCGGGTTAATCAAAACAGTATCCGAAACTAATTTTTCCACAATTTGATCAAAATTTGTTGTATCACGAATATAAAGTGAATATTGCTCTGCACCTCTAAGATCAACATTTGGACTATTTACATGTTTTGTTGCAAAATGATATCCGAGAGGAATTAGTGTTATTACAACAATTATAATAATTCCAAGTACTGATTTTTTATCTTGTTTCGTCATAATTATTTATTAGTTGAAATGTTAATTCATTTTTCCATGAATTTTCTATCATTAACCAATCTTTTTTCTCGGCACACTTAGTAAAGTTCAATTTTGTAAATAATTCTATACTTATTGTGTTATCAACTTCAATATTACAATACAATTGTCTAAGGTTTAAAATATTGA
The DNA here is from genome assembly GCA_031276035.1 of Bacteroidales bacterium. Classification (NCBI taxonomy): domain Bacteria; kingdom Pseudomonadati; phylum Bacteroidota; class Bacteroidia; order Bacteroidales; species Bacteroidales bacterium. The sequence goes on from JAISNV010000001.1 coordinate 81,006, forward strand.
ATGTATAATTTATTATAATCTCAAGAGCATCTTTAGCAAAACCCTTATTTCTTTCTTCCTTAACAATCATTATGCCAACCGCCGCTCTTCTATGTAAAGGTTCGAAATCGCTAAGGTCGATACAACCAATCGGGATATCATCATCTTTCTTACAAACAATTAGTCTAAGTTGTTTTGAAGTGTATATATCGTAATTCATTGATTGATTTATGAATTGCGAAAGAGTATCTTTAGAATAAGGCATTAAAGTGACACCGTGTTTCCACAACTCGATATTATTCTCCCAATCATAAAGAATATTTAAATCGGATGGTTCCAAAGCTCTTAGATATACATATTTCCCAATCATAACAAATCTATTTCGCCTTTAAAAACAAATTCGGGTCTTGCCTGAAGTTTGATATTCTCATACACATAGTTTTCTCTATTAAAGGAAACGATATGTTGACCGCCATTGTTGTTCACAACAACATTATTTATATCATTATTGAATATCTCGGAATATGTTATTGCAGCAGCTACAGAGCCTGTTCCGCAACTGAAGGTTTCATCCTCAACACCTCTTTCGAAAGTTCTGATTTGTAATATTTCATCTTCTTTTATCGTCACAAAATCGACATTAGATCCGCCTTCTATTTTATTAATATTATTTCTGAAATATTTTCCCAAAGTTACTACATCAATTTTATTAACATCGTTAACAAAAATAACGAAATGCGGACTACCTGTATTACAAAAAAAACCTTTGGAAATATTCTCAGCGGCAGCAACCTTTTTATCGGCACTATTCAGAAAAATTTCATACGGACTGTCGGTATTGCTCAAAGAGATTCTAAATGACCCATCATTATTTTTTTCAAAAGAATGATTTCCGTCGGATGCAATGAATGAATTTATTTCGATATTTAAAAACCTGACGGCATAATCAACCGCACATAAACTACCGTTACCGCAGAATGTATCTGTTGATCCGTCCGAATTATAAAAAAATATTTTAAACCCTTCTTCATGTTCCGGTTTTATGAATATTAATCCGTCCGCACCGATACCAAAACGCCTGTCACATAACTTATGTATAAGATTAGCATCACTGATATGAATTTCGGTAATAATAAAATCATTACCGCAACATTGATATTTAAAAAACTTCATTTATAAACTTTTTGATTTTACAAAGGTATGAAATTATTAATAATGTAGAAAATTTATGTTTTTATACTATAACGAATCTTCATTGATTTGTTACCAAGTTCCTCTCCCCAATAGTGAATTGGAATTTAAATTTTAATTCATAAACTAAAAGAGCGAAAGCCGGCAAACCAACTTTCGCTCTTCAGTTATTTTATACCCGTCAACTATTAATAAAAATCTAAGGTATTATTAACTATCTTAACATTATCTTGAATGCCCTTAAGTGCATTTCTTGTAAGACGTGATGTGGTTTGAGATTCTAACCTGCGTTGATCTGCAGCAAAATCCGTTTTTTCCTGCGGATTTTCTTTCAAAGTCTTTGTGAAGATATAAACCGCTTGTTCACCTTTAATTGCACCTGTTAATTGATTCACGGGAGCAGCAAACATTGCACCAATAACATATGGTTCAACTCCGTAAGCAGGAATATTAGAAATATTATTTGTTATTTCCGCATTTGCAACTGTTGTACTCAACTTATTAGCAATATCATTAATATTGTTTGATGTTGCTTTTATATCGTTCAGTTCTTTCAAAAGATTTTCTGCTTTTTTATCTCTTATCACTAATGCTTTGATTTCACTTTCCATTTGAGCAAGTGATCTATATCCTTCATTATTAACAGATTTTAAAGAAGCTACATAAAGATTACCATCATACTCGAAAATTTTGGATACGGCTCCAACTTTAGTATTTTTATCAAAAGCCCATCTAACTACTTCACGTGAGTTTTGAACAGCCGGCAAACCGCTTGAGTTTTTTGTAAAATTGGTTGGCTTAACATTTAAACCTTTTTCTCTTGCTACAGCAATCATATCGTCATAATTCTTCACATTAGCGGCAAAATCACTCATCATAAAATAAGCAGCTGTATGTGTATTTGTACTTGGAATTATTGAACGTGAAAATAATGCTAATTTATATTTCGGTGTAAATGCTGCTTTATCTTCTATCTTCACAATATGGTAACCGAAAACCGTTTCAACTACATCAATAGTTCCGACTTTATTTTCGACAACAAATTCATTAAACTCAGGAACCATCATTCCATCTGTAAACCAACCTAATTCACCATTGTTACCGGAATTAGACGGATCATCCGAAAATTCTTTAGCAAGAACTCCGAATTGGCTTGGAGAAGCTTTTATTAATCCTAATAATCTTTTAGCTTCCGATTCGGCTTCTGCTTTTGTGCGGGTAATACTTTCGGCAGCATTATATGCTCCTTGGTATGATAACAAAATATGTGAAGCTTTAAGAGAATCCGCACGACTTTGGATTCCTTCAACTTTAGCAAACAATAATTGTCCGTCCTCTTCAAACGGAGCAACAAAATCACCTTCGCTTAAACCGTTAAGTCTTGCAAGCATATTAGGACTAATTTCATCAGATTTTAGCCATAAATCGCTATAAGGAGTTTCCGATTCAAAAGTCAAGAAAGATCTAACGTCTGTTGTAGTCTCAAATTGTTGAAACAATTTATTAACATCCTCTACTGTTCTTTCTCTGTCTTCTCTTGTAGGTACAACTTGATATTCAATATATTCAACTTCGCGAATTTCATCAACTTTATATTCTTCCTTATGTTCACTATAATACTTTTGAAGTTCGGCTTGTGTAACAGTATATAATGAATCCGGAAGGTCTCTGTATCTCTTTGCAACAAATTCAACATCATATTTAGTGAATTTATCATTATGCTCCTTCAATGCAAGTGCGGACGGAACATAAAAACCTTTAGAAATCAGGTTGTTGAATTTTGATTCTAAAGTTTCTTTTTTGATAAGAGATTCAATATAGAGATAATTATTTTTTATTTCGGCAGGAATAACATTAGGATTATTAAGATTCAAAAGGAAATAATCCAATTGTTCGTGATCCAAAGTACCTGTTTGAGGATTTGTGAAGTTCGACACAATATATTGATGTGGATTAGCACCTCTGACAAGGTCGTTCAATTCTTTTGTAGTTACTGTTAATCCGAGATAATCGGCCTGCTTGCCCAGAATGATTTCCTTAACCATCTCATTCCAAACTGTTTCTCTAATAGAGAATGCCATGCCAGAAAGAGTCTGCGGATCTGTATTATTAGCTCTCATGTTAGTTTGAACATCCACTTCTTTAGCGAAATCATACCATGAGATTTTTTCTCCATCAACAATACCTACCGCTCTTTCAGACGGGTCTGTATTACCACGACTAAAATCTCCGATAATAAATGCTAAAAGAGCTACACCAATTACTATCATGCAAAGCACATAGTACTTTCTTATTTTTCCAATTGCTGCCATTTTTTCTAAAAAATTTATTAAAAAATTGAGGCTGCAAATTTACAACTTATTGATGAAGTATCAAACTTTTTTTGAAAAGTTTTTTGAAAATAAAATTTCTTTAGTGTATTTTCAATGATTTTCAATACATTTTTACTATTTTTGCGGCATGGAAACAATAAGACAACAGCGAGTACAATCGCTTATTCAACAAGAACTTGGAGAACTTTTCAGAAAGCAAACCCCTGAATGGTTTCCCGGAATGATGCTGACAGTTACAAAGGTTATTATTTCTAAAGATTTATCTGTAGCAAAAGTTTATGTCAGTATTTTTGGCAAAGAAAGTAACCAAAAAATCTTAAATATAATAAAAGAACATTCAAAAGAAATAAGATACCTACTTGGGTCGCGCATTGGAAAACAATTGAGAATCATACCTGAATTAGCATATTTTTTAGATGATTCTTTGGATTATATTGATAATATTGACAAGCTTCTTAAAGAATGAATCTCCCGCTGTTCATAAGTTTCAGATACTTAAAATCTAAGAAAACCCATAATGTAATAAATATTATATCATGGGTATCGGTAATAGGTATTTGTATTTCTACTGCAGCTCTTATAATCGTTCTTTCCGTTTTTAACGGTCTGGAAGGATTAATTACTTCAATGTATTCATCCTTTGATCCCGATATAAAAATCATTCCTAAAAAAGGAAAAACAATTTCTATAAGCGATATAGATTTCAATAAAATTGAAAACCTTCCTAATGTTATTGCGGTAAATAAAATTATTGAGGAAAATGTTTTATTGAAAAACGATAAACAACAATTAATTGCAACTATTAAGGGTGTTGACGAAAATTATTTTGACTCCGGAAGATTGTATGATTTTATTGTTTTCGGTGATGAAAGCGGGATTCGTCATAATCAGGCCGTCATCGGATATGGAATTGCATATTACCTTAATATTCATACAAATAATTTCCCGCAGCCATTAACAATAATGATTCCCAAGAGAAGCGCTTCTAACCTTCTTAATCCGCTAAACGCTTTCAACACAAAGACAATTCCTATTTGCGCTATTTTTTCAATTCAAAAAGAACTTGACGACAAATATTTATTTATTCCGATATCATTAGCTCAAGAATTATTGAATTATAAAGATGAGATAAGCGCCGTAGAAGTTTTAATTGACAACGAATTAAAATACAAAGACATTCAAAAGCAAATTTCACAAATCGTCGGGGATAATTTCTATGTAAAAAATCATTATGAACTTCAAGAAACGCTTTACAAAGTAATGCGTTCCGAAAAAACTGCCGTATATATTATATTGTCGTTTATCATCTTAATTGCCGCTTTCAACATAATCAGCTCTTTATCAATGCTAATTATAAATAAAGAAAAAGACATTACAATTTTACACAGCATGGGAGCAAGTACTAAAACCATAAAGAAAATTTTCTTTTACGAAAGTATGCTTTTATCGCTTAGCGGTGCGATTATCGGATTATTTTTAGGATTTATTTTATGTTTATTACAACAACATTTTCACTTAATAAAATTCGGCAACGGCGGCTCGTTTATAATTGACAGTTATCCAGTAACAATGGTTTTCGGCGATTTTGCTTTAGTATTTATTACCGTTTTAGTCATTAGTATTATAACATCATTAATCCCCGTAATGAAAATAAAAATTAATATTAATTATAATCGAAAGTAGATTTTTTATATCTTCGCAACTTATATTTAATAGAAATGACAAATTTTAAGAGAATCTTACGCTATTTAGGGTTTTACAAATTAAACATAGTTCTAGTTTTCGTTTTTACAATATTATCCGTAATCTTTTCCTTATGTTCTTTTGCTTTTTTCATCCCCGTTTTTGAAATTTTATTTAAAACGAAAACAATAGAGACGGCATCACCTGCCCCAATTAATTTTAATAATATTTTTAATATTCAGGCACTGAAAGATAATTTTTATTATTACTCAAATTCAATGATTGATAATGTAGGCTCACAAAAAGCGCTTCTATATATTGTACTTATTATTATACTATTATTCTTTCTGAAAAATCTTTTCAGATATTTAGAATCGTTTTTTACTGCTCCTGTAAGAAACGGCGTTGTTCAAAGGATGCGAAACGAGTTATATAATAAAATGTTAATACTGCCATTATCATTTTATTCTGAAAGGAAAAAAGGCGATATTATAACACGACTTACCTCAGATATTCAAGAAATAGAAGTTTCGGTCATGGGTTCATTGGTTATGTTGGTCAGAGAACCTGTAACATTGATACTATATGTTACCACACTTCTTATACTTAGTCCGAAAATGACACTGTTTTCTTTTATTCTTTTACCGGTAAGCGGATTTATAATCGGGAAAATTAGTCGTTCACTTAAAAGAACAGCTAACACCGGACAAATTCATTTAGGAAATTTAATTTCATCTATTGAGGAAAGCATCGACGGACTAAGAGTCATTAAGGCTTTCAACGCAATTGATCATGCACAAACCAGCTTTGAAAAGGAAAACCAGAAATATACTAAATTGATGAATAAGATTTACAGAATTAGAAATCTTGCTACCCCATTAAGTGAATTTCTTGGTGTATGTGTTGTTGTTTTAGCAATTTGGTTCGGAGGAAAACTTATTCTATCCGGCGGCTCACTTTCCGCACCAGTATTAATTGTATATATTGCAATTTTTTCGCAACTTTTGCCTCCGATAAAAAATATTACTCAATCATATTATGACATAAAAAAAGGGGCGGCTTCACTTGATCGTATTGATGCTATTTTAAGAGCAGAAGAAGTTATTACCGAAAAACCGGATGCAATTTCAAAATTAAGTTTCGATAACAATATTCAATTTATTGATGTTTCTTTTAAATATGAAGAGGCTTATATTTTAAAACATATTTCCTTCACTATTGAAAAAGGTAAAAAAATTGCTATTGTGGGCCCGTCAGGTGCAGGAAAAACATCTATCATCAATTTGATTCCCCGTTTTTACGACTGCACTTCCGGTGTAATTTGTGTTGATAATATTCCTATTCCCGATTTAAATATTGATAATTTGAGGAATTTATTCGGATTAGTAAATCAGGATACAATATTGTTTAATGATACCGTTGCGGGAAATATAGCTTTTGGTATCGACAATTATAATATTAATGATATTATCAGGGCTGCGAAAATTGCTAATGCTCACGATTTTATCATGGAACTACCTAATGGTTATGATACGATTATCGGCGATCGCGGCACTAAGCTTTCCGGAGGACAAAGACAAAGGATCAGTATTGCACGGGCTTTACTGAAAAATCCGCCTATACTATTACTCGACGAAGCCACTTCATCTCTTGACACAGAATCGGAAAAAGCGGTCCAAGAAGCATTGGAGTTGCTTATGCAATCACGAACATCAATCATTGTTGCACACAGACTTTCAACCATAACTAATTGCGATAGAATCATTGTTCTTGATAAAGGAGAAATTGCAGAAGAAGGCACACATGCAGAATTATATGCACTTAACGGATTATACAAAAAGTTGTGTGATATGCAGACGATATAAGGTAAAAAAGAATGTTCGTTTTTACTTCTCCTGAATTAAGTGACGCAGAATGGTGTATAATCTGGAAGACAAGATTGAAAAAGTGAACAAATAATAATAACTATAAAATATAAAGACTTGAAAATATAAAAATTTATCCAAGTTCAATCCCCCCAATCTACATAATTTATATTATCTTTGTTTCTTGGTTTCGTTTAGAGGTCAAAAATAATGGAAGAATATATTAATATCAAAAATATTGTTGAATCTAAAGCTCCTGAAAAAGCTAAGAAAATCCCGAATTTCATATTCAAATTGATAAACAGGATTCTGTGCGTAAAGCAGATTAATGCTTTTCTCAACAAACACGGTCATGAGTATGGGATTGAATTTGTGGATAGTGTGCTTTTCGATCTTTCGCAAGCAACAATAAAGACTACAGGATTAGAAAATATTCCTGAAAACGGCAAACTTGTTTTTGCATCAAATCATCCGCTTGGTGGTTTAGACGGATTGGCTTTTATACATGTTGTCTATAAAAAACGACCAAATATTACCTTTCCCGTCAATGACTTTCTTACTTTCATTCCTAATTTCAATGAATTTTTTATTCCTGTTAACAAAGTCGGTTCGAATTCGCGAGAAGCAATAAAATTTATACAGGAAGCTTTCGAATCGGATAGAACTATATTGATGTTTCCGGCAGGATTATGTTCTAGAAAAATTAAGAGAAAGATTGTTGACCTTGAATGGAAAAAGACATTTGTAAAACAAGCAGTTGCTACTCAAAGAGATATTGTTCCCGTTTTTATTAACGGAAAAAACTCCAACTTGTTCTATAATACGGCTAATCTTAGAAAGTTTTTCAAAATCAAGTTCAATATTGAAATGATGTTACTACCAAGCGAAATGTTTAAACAAAAAGGAAAAACTATTGAATTAATAATCGGGAAACCGATTCCATGGCAAACATTCGACAAATCTAAATCGGATAACGAATGGGCGAGTTTGTTGAGAGAACACGTATATGAACTTCAAAAAAATAATAATGCGATTTTTATGGACAATGTTAATAAAATAGATAAATTGAATAAAAAATGAGTCTGATGTCATTACAAAAAGTATAGAAACAAAACAGCTAATAAAAAAGAATTAATTCAACAACCGGCCGTTTTAAATACCATCCTTGTAATGATTAAATCAAAATACAGAACTCAAAATCATTAAACGATTCTACGCAAAATAAACATGAAACAAATTATTGAAGCTTACGATAAAGAAATTATCAAAAATGAATTAGAAAAAGTAAGATTGTTTAAAACTTCACCCTACGGCAATCATGAAATATATATTTTTACTAATGAAAAATCCCCGATTCTTATGCGGGAAATCGGCAGATTGCGCGAAATAACATTCAGGCACGCCGGCGGCGGAACAGGAGAAAGCGTTGATATAGACGAATATGACACCGGGGAAAATCAATTTACACAACTAATTGTATGTAATCCGCAAACAAAAGAAATTATGGGCGGTTACAGATATTTAACCGGCGATAAAATTAAAATCGAAAATAACAAACTTCTCACTCCTACCGGTAAACTTTTTGAATGTACTGCCAAATTTCACAAGGAAATTACACCGTATATGATAGAATTAGGCAGATCTTTCGTTATTCCGGAGTATCAGGCAAGCGGCGAAATAAAAAAGGGTATTTTCGTACTGGAAAATCTTTGGATGGGACTTGGCTCTATAGTTTTTGAAAATGAATTCCTTAAATATACTTTCGGAAAATTTACAATGTATCCCGAATACAATGCTTTCGCCCGAGATATACTTTTAAATTTTCTTGAAAGATATTTTCCCGGAGATGAAAATCTCTGTAAACCGAGAATTCCGGTTAAACTAAAATATTCAATTGAAGAATTAAATAAACCTTTCGTTTGGAATAATTACGAGGAAGATTACAAAACTCTAATTAGAGTTCTTAAAGAAAACGGAGAAATAATTCCTCCTCTTGTAAATTCTTATATGAACTTATCACATTCCATGAAAGTTTTCGGCACAGCTATAAACGACCATTTCGGGAATGTTGAAGAAACAGGAATCTTAATTCCTATTGATGAAATTGTTCCGGCAAAATTGGAACGTTACGGACTCCGAAGAAGAATAACATAGTAATTAATAGTAAGAAATGACAATAAAAACAGCAGAATTCGTAATCAGTTCAACAAACATCTCCCAGAGTCCCAACAACTTACCGGAAGTGGCTTTTATAGGCAGGTCTAATGTGGGGAAATCCTCTCTTATTAACATGCTCGTTAACAAGAAAAACCTTTGCAAAACCTCATCAACGCCGGGAAAAACAAAATTGATAAATCATTTTATTATCAATAGCTCAATTTATTTTGTAGATCTTCCCGGTTACGGTTTCGCAAAAGTCAGCAAGAAAGAAAGAGAAAAATTGGAAATGATGATCTCATCTTTTATCATCAATGATAAAAATCTTAAAAAACTCTACATTCTTGTTGATTCAAGGCACGAACCAATGAATATCGACCTTGTTTTTATTGAGAATGTTTATGATATAAATATTGATTTTGCACTCGTACTTACAAAATGTGACAAGATTTCGGTACCAAAACAAAAAAAACATATTGAATTGTTCAAAAATAAAATCACAGAATTTGCGCCCGAACTCGATTTTGATATAATTACAACTTCTTCTAACGGTCTCGGAAAAGAAGAATTATTGGAAAATATTTTTAATGCAACAGAAAAGTAGAAAGATCCTAAATAATGAAATTCTATAATCCTCAATTTCTTTGGCTGCTTTTAGCTCTGATAATTCCGGTTATCATTCATTTTTTCCGTTTCAGAAAATTTAAAACGGAATATTTTACCAATGTCGAATTACTGAAAAAGATTAATATTGAAAAAAGAAGGATATCTAATTTAAGACGATTGATAATCCTTTGTCTGAGACTACTCGCCATAACTTGCCTTGTTTTCGTTTTTGCAAAACCTTACATTCCTAAAACATATCAAAGCGAGGCGAATAAGTCTAATATCATTAATATTTACATTGATAATTCGGCAAGTATGGAAGAACAGGAATCTATTTCCTTGCTTGATAATGCTAAAAAGAAAGCGAAACAAATTGTTATGATGTACGGAACAAATAATTTATATAAAATTTATTCCAATAATTCGCCTTTAAATCCGCCATTACTCAATAAAGATGACGCGATAGTAGCAATCGACAATATCAAAATATCATTTATAACCAGAAACTTATCATCAATAGTTGCCGCATTTAATTTTGAAAGCAGTAACGAAAAAGAAAAAAACATCTGTTATTATATTTCCGATTTCCAGATTACAAGTTCCGATTTTGAAAACCTGAAAGTTGATAATCAAACTATTTTCTTCATTCCCGTAGAAAGTAAATTTGCCAACAACTTATATATTAAAAACGTAATATTTTCAAATCCCGCATCAGTAATTTCAAACTTGCATCAAATCGATGTTATTATTGAAACCAAATCGGATCTCGGTTTTGAAAAAGTTCCTGTCAGCCTTTTCATTGAAGACAAGCTCATTTCATCCACAATTGTTGATGTTTCTGCAAATTCGTCGATTACGCTTCCGATAGCATTTCCCGACAATATTGCGGGAATTAAGAGCGCTTACGTGCAAATCGAAGATAATTCCGTTACTTTCGACAATATCTTTTACTTTACTTACAAATTGAGAAATGAAATCTCGGTACTGAATATTTACGACGGCACACCAAACAGATATATCCGTACTTTGTTTTCAAGCGACAGCATTTTTAACTTCCGCCTAACCGACAGAAAGTTTATTAAATACGACGAATTGTCATTCTATGATCTCGTAATATTAGACGGTTTAGCGGAAATTCCCGACGGCTTGACTCAAGAATTATTCAGAAACATTGAACTTGGAAAAAGTATAATGTTAATTCCGAATAATGACTTTTTAGATTTAGAAAGTTATAATGCTTTTCTTGATAAATTTTCATTTGGAAGAATAAATCCTTTGATAAATACAAACGACAGAAATACAAACATTTCTTTTGAATCCGGATTCTTCACCGATGTTTTTTACGATATAGAATCTCTGTCGAATAAAAACCTGGAACTGCCTGTAATCAATTTGTATTTCCCGATTGACAAAGAGGAAAATGTTGTTCCGTTAATCAAACTTTCGGCAAATAATTCCAACATCTTCTCTTATAAGAAATTCGACAATGCAACTCTTTACGTTTTCGCTGTTCCTTTCGACAAAGATTATACGGATATTCATATAAATGCGCTTTTCGTGCCTATAATGTACAAAGCCGCCTTCACTGTATCTGGAGCAAGCATATCAAGTTATTCTCAGAACGAAAAAGTCATCAGACTAAATCCTTCAATAAAATCCGTAGATAATTTAAAATTGATTTGCAGAAGCGACTCGACATTCGCTTCTTATGTCTTTGAAGCTATCAATAATAACACTTTATTAAGATTTAAGGACGATTTAGAAGCTCCCGCAAGCAATTACATTGTTAACCAAAACAACATTTCTGTCGACGGATTTTCAATTAATAACAGTCGTGAGGAATCAGTTTTCAAATTTTACGATCAAAGCACAATCAAAGAGCTTTTATCACAATATAAACTCGAAAACTGCACTGTATTAAGTGCTTCCGATAATATATTCGAGAAAGACCTGGCGGCAATAATAAACGCGAGCAATTTATGGAAACTCTTTTTATTAGTTTGCATTTTGTTAATAATTACCGAAATGATACTATTGCGTTTATGGGAGTAAAAAACTAATTTTGCAAAAAATTTTTCAGAAGGTACTTTTATGACAGAAGATTTGCATTTGGACAACGAGCAAAAGAACGAGAAAACTCACAAACATACGACTTTACAAGTTTCCGAGATGTATGAAAATTGGTTTCTCGACTATGCTACTTACGTTATTTTAGAGCGTGCAATTCCTGAAGTCATTGACGGTTTAAAGCCTGTGCAACGGAGAATTCTCCATACAATGGATGAAATGGACGACGGCAGATACAACAAAGTTGCAAATATTATCGGGCAAACCATGAAATACCATCCGCATGGCGATGCTTCCATCGGCGACGCACTTGTACAATTGGGACAAAGAGAGTTGTTAATAGACACTCAGGGCAACTGGGGAAATACTATTACCGGCGACAGCGCCGCCGCGCCGCGTTATATTGAAGCCCGACTGACTCCTTTTGCAAAGGAAATTGCGTTTAACCACAAAACAACCGAATGGACACCTTCTTACGACGGCAGAAATAATGAGCCGGTAAAATTGCCGGTAAAATTTCCTTTATTGCTCGCACAGGGAATTGAAGGTATAGCTGTTGGATTGGCTTGCAAAATTTTACCGCACAATTTCAATGAACTGATCGACGCTTCGCTGGCATATCTAAAAGGCGAAGAGTTCGAACTGTATCCCGATTTTCCGAATGGCGGAAAAGCTGATTTCTCCAAATATAACGAGGGACTTCGCGGCGGAAAAGTGATTTCAAGAGCAAAATTATCGAAAATAGATAACAAAACAATTGCAATTACCGAAATTCCTTTCGGCAGAACTACAGAAACAGTTATCAATTCTATCATTGCTGCAAACGATAAAGGTAAAATCAAAATAAAAAAAATAGACGATAATACGGCGGAAAAAGCTGAGATCATTGTTCAACTTGCAACCGGCGTAAGTCCGGATAAAACAATCGACGCTCTGTATGCTTTCACCGACTGCCAGATTTCTATTTCTCCAAATTCTTGTGTGATTTACAACAAGAAACCGGTTTTTATGGGTGTTACCGATATTCTTAAAATTTCTACGGATAACACTGTTGAACTATTAAGAAAAGAACTTGAAATAAAGCAGGCAGAATTGATGGAGCAGTTGCTGTATGCTTCTTTGGAAAGAATTTTTATTGAAAACAAAATATATAGAAAGATCGAAGAATGTAAAACTTGGGAATCGGTAATTGAAACAATCGACAAAGGATTGGAACCGTACAAAGCACAGTTTTATAGAGAAATAACTCAAGACGATATCATTTGGCTGACGGAATTAAAGATTAAGAAAATATCAAAATACGACATCAGCAAAGTTGAAGAGCGTATAAAAAACATGCAGGAAGCCCTGAAAGAAACACAGAAAAATCTTGCGACTATAATTCCTTATACGATAAAATATTTTGAAAAGATAAAAGAAAAATACGGCAAAGGTAAAGATAGAAGAACCGAGATTGAAAATATAGATTCCATTGATGCTGTAAAAGTTGTAGCTACTTCCTGCAAGTTGTATATTGACATAGAAGAAGGTTTCGCCGGAACCGGATTGAAAAAGGCGGAATATGTTTGCGACTGCTCTGATATTGACGATATTATTTATATCAGAAAAGACGGAACATATCAGGTATCCAAAGTCAGTGATAAATTTTTCGTGGGTAAAGATGTAATTTATGTTAACGTATTCCGAAAGAATGATAATCGTACCATTTATAATTGCGTTTATCAAGACGGACCAAACGGAGCGTATTTTGTAAAAAGATTTCCGATTACCGGAATTACTCGCGATAAGGAATATTACATCACAAACGGAAAATCCAATTCCAAAATCATTTACCTCAATGTTAGACCGAACGGTGAAGCTGAGACAATAAAAGTCACTCTCCGTCCCAAACCTAAACTCAGAAACCTCAACTTTGAATATGATTTTAAAGATTTGGCAATCAAAGGTAAAAATTCGAAAGGGAATATATTAACCAAACACAGTGTCAAGAAAATTCAGATTAAAGATGAAGGCGTTTCCACTCTCGAAGCTTTGAAAGTTTGGTTTGATGATTCGGTTAAAAGACTTAACACGGATGGCAGAGGAAATTTTATAGGCGGTTTTGAAGGTGATGATAAAATTATGTGCGCGTTCGCCGACGGCACTTTCAGAATTATCAATTTCGATATAACAAATCATTTTGACGATATACCTATTTATATAGAGAAGCATCATCCTTTGAGAATTTACTCCGTGATTTATTACTCCGGAGAGAAAAGAAAAACTTATGTAAAGAGATTTCAGCTCGAAAATATTGAGGTATTCGGTTCGCTTCTCGACGGCCATCCCGACTCAAGATTACTGAATTTCTTCTATGAAGACCATCCGAGGATTGCACTTGTTTATCCTGAAAACAAGAAAGTTCCGCATTACTATGAAATGGTTGAACTGGATACTTTCATCGAACCGAAAGGCTACACAGCCAAAGGGAAAAGATTGACGGACAAAGACTTTGAAGAGATTTTAATACTCAAACCTTATTATCCCGACAGAACAATATTTAATGAAGATATTATTGCCGGAAATCAGGAAGATAATATTGAAGATGAAACTTCTGAAAATACGGAGAACACTGATAATGATGATAATTTGAAAAATAATACGGACATCAATAATTCTAGTGATAATAATGGAGATAATTTGCCTCCATTAGTTGCTCCCGAAGGTTTAGAAGAAGATGATGATGTACAATTATCGTTGTTTTAATTTTTCGACTCCGGATTTTATATCATTTCAAACTAAAAGATAAAATTATATTTATCTTTCATTAGGACATTTCTATAAAATAATCACATAATTAATTAGAGAAATGCATTGTAAATCCGAAAACCTTAATCTAACTTTTTCATTTTGTGAATAAATTAGGAAGTTTATCCTTTTCTTCTGCTATTTCTTCACTACTTTTTTTATTGTTTCGCCCGAATCGGTACTTATTTTTATAAAATAAGTACCGGAAGTTAGATCTGAGATATCAATTTTATAATAAGTTGATGAATTAATATAATTATGAAAAGATAATTTTCTTCCTGTAATATCAAAAACATCAATATTCTTAATATTTAATTTTTGATTTTCGATGTACAATTCGCCTTCAGTAGGATTCGGATAAAGGTTGATTTCGATATTTGCATCAAAATCTTCTATGCCTACATTATTTACAAGCAATTCCTTTTCAATATCCGCAGCAGGGTTATAGTTGCCGTTACCGCTCTGTATAGCAGTAATAGTTGCTATTCCGGGACCTACGATATAGAGTAAATCATTATTAACGATTCCAACACTATTGTTATCCGAACTATAACTAACAGAAAGTCCGCTGGTTGCCATTGCCGTAAGCGTTATCGGAGCATCTCCTACAATAGCTTGCAGGTCCTGATTCCAAATTATAACCTGATCCTGCTTGCTTACAGTAAGTGGTTTATTTACTTCCGGTGCCGGACTATAATTTGCATCTCCACTCTGTATAGCAGTAATAGTTGCTATTCCGGTGCCTACAATATAGAGTAAATCTCCATTGATGATTCCCACATCAGTGTTATCGGAACTATAACTCACAGGAAGCCCGCTGGTTGCCATTGCCGTAAGCGTTATCGGAGTATCTCCTACAAAAGCTTGTAAATCCTGATTCCAAATAATCGTTTGACTTGTCAAATTAGTTACCGTAAGAGGCTTATTTACATCCGGTGCCGGTTCGTATAATTCATTACCTCCCTGTATAGCAGTAATTATAGCCTCGCCAACATTATGAAAAGTTAAAATATTATTGCTTACAGTTGCAATATCAGTATTGCTTGACATATAAGTCACGGGCAATCCGCTGGTAGCAGTTGCAGTTAATTCCGCACTACCATCATTTACGGAAAAATTTAAAGTTTGATCCCATTCAATTAATTGAGATAAATAAGAATATTCAGCAGCACCAATATCGATTCTTTCGTTAAAAATGCGAGGATTATAATAAATATCAGTTTCCGGAAGATTTAATCCCGAAGTATTCGGTATTCCCATATTGATACATGCAGAACCAATTGACAAAGACCAATTTGATTGCATTACTTGTAAACTATCGGCACTATTGACTCCGCAACCCACAATTGGAGATGGAGTTATAAAATATGGGTAAAAACTACCGGTTTCACTACCGGTATTATCAGCCATTAAGTTAATATTACCAACACCGGTATAAAGCGTTCCCTGTATTGCTGTATAATTTACTATGCTCGGCGAACTATAAAGTTGCGAAAATTGAGTATCTTTTTTATTGCCCCATAATATACAATCTGTTAAATAAGTTTTATTGGAACAAGAAATACCACCCGCATAAATACTATAATTTGTTTCCGCTAAATTATTAACAATATTGGAATTAATAATATCCAGTATAGTTGCTTCGCTTGTACAAAATATTCCTCCGATAGCATTAGCTCCGGTACTATGTGTACTTGTAGCCGTATTATTAGCTATAATGCAACCCGTAATCGTAGTACTTCCGGCATTATAAATTCCTCCAACAACATCTGAAGGATAATTTGCCAAATTATGCCAAGCCCTATTATTCATAATGAAGCAGTTTATTAAATTAACTGTGCCATAAATTTCTATTCCACCGCTACTATATCCCTCATTGTTGATTATGGAACATGTTCTAAAAATAGCCGAAGAACTATTATTTACAAATACACCTGCTCCGGCCTGACCATAATTACCATTTATAATACAATCTATAAATGTTGCCGTTGCATTATACATGTAAATACCGCCTCCATTATAACTATTACTATTAGTACGTGTTCCATTATTTTTTATAATACAATTTTCTATTGTACAATTTACAATCGATGAAACCGGATCATAAATCCTTAATCCAGACACACTGGCTTCAAATATTGTACAATTAAATACTTTTGTATTACTTGAAAAAATAATTCCCGAACTACCTAAGGCTTGTATTGTAAAACCATCTAAAGTAACAAGGCTATTATAATTAAATTGCATATCTACAACATAACTTGCAGAACCAATCAACATTGAAGATTGCCCATAATCATTTACTCCATAACTCATTGCTGGACGTTCAGTAAGGCTCGATTCAATTCCAATAAACCCTCCATATACCGAAACCCCGTTCTTCATGGCAATACCGGCAGAAGAAGTATAGGTTCCCACAGCCACAAATATAGTATCTCCATTAATCGCAGGAGTAAGTGCACCGGCAATATTGGCTTTCGCAGTAGCCCAGCTTAATCCGTCATTAGAATTATTTCCGGCAGGTTTAACATAATATTTTATCGCAAAAAGTGAATTAGATAGAACTAACGCAAAAAATATGAAAACTGTTTTTTTTAAGATAGGATGTCCCATAATCATTAATAAATATTTAGTCAAAATAAATAATCTTGATATTAAACTTTTCATATGTTATAATTTATTTTTAATTTTTACAGACTTAACCCACCGTTTTACCATATTTTTTAACTGTATTTTTATATGATAATAAAAATTGTCTCCGCCGGAGAAATCAATTGACCATGCAAAACTCTGCAAATATAAATAACTTTATCAAGTTATCCGAATTATGAATCTCAAATTATTTTTCTTAAGAAAATTTTTAAATAAAAAATTTCATTTTTATATTGTCCATATAAAAAAAAAGTGATATATTTGCAATATTAAAATAATATCAAATTAAATTTTTAATGATTATGGATAAAGAAATGAAATTCAAGGGTGTAACTATTAACGGATTATTAATGGTATTCATCGAATTGTTGTTATTAGTGGCAGCAATAGTATGTTTTATTCAAGTTGACAAAAGCAATAGCGAATTGTGGTTTATTCCGGGGTTTGCATTAATTCTTTTATTCCTCTTTTTTACTCTAGGTTATGTTTTAATTGAACCTAATGAAGCCTGCGTGCTTCTATTTTTCGGAGTTTATAAAGGGACTATTAAGAATAATGGATTTTTTTGGTTAAATCCTTTATACAAAAAGAAAAAAATCTCACAGAGAATTTGTAATCTTGATACAGACCCGATAAAAGTCAATGATAAGATAGGAAATCCTATTATGATCGGATTGGTTTTGGTTTGGAAAATCGAAGATACTTATAAGATTATGTTTGATATTGAAAATGACGGTAAAAGCAGGTTTGCTTATGAGCAATTTGTTAAAGTTCAGAGTGATGCGGCCTTAAGAAGAGTTGCCGGAATGTATCCTTACGATAATCTTGACGAAGAACACGATCATTCTGCAACATTACGCTCCAGCAGCGATGAAGTAAATGATAAATTGGAACTTGAATTAATTGACCGATTAGCAATGGCAGGAATAAAAGTTGTGGAAGCACGAATCAATTATTTGGCTTATGCCTCTGAAATTGCCAGCGCAATGCTTCGCCGTCAACAAGCATCAGCAATTATAGCCGCTCGCGAAAAGATTGTCGAAGGTGCTGTAAGCATGGTTGAAATGGCATTACAAAAATTATCGGAAAAAGATGTAATCTCTCTTGATGAAGATAAAAAAGCGAGTATGGTAAGTAATTTAATGGTTGTTTTATGTGCAGATGAAGCCGCACAACCTATCATCAACGCAGGAACCTTGTATTAATAGAAATTACAAAAATGTCTGAAAAGAAAAACGAAACAAAAGCATTTGTATTGCGAATAGATGCAGAAAAATTAGCAGCTATTGAGAAGTGGGCGCAAGATGAATTTCGCAGCACTAATGGGCAGATTTTGTGGATACTTGATCAAGCTTTAAAAAAAGGAAAAAGGATAAAAAAGTAAGAGACGAAAACACAATTACTAAATCTAAAGTAATGGCAATAGTTAACGAGAAAATAAGCTATTCGGATTTGAATAGCTTATTTTTTATTCTCTATGTCAAATAAAAATAAACACCAACTACTTATTGTAATTTTTTATATTAACTTTGCAATCGCAAATAGTGTATCTCAGATTAACCACTTTAAAAACAGAGAATTATGAAAACCAATCATTCCGCACTTGTATTGTTTTCCGGAGGGCAAGATTCTACAACTTGTTTGTTTTGGGCAAAAAAGCATTTTGATAATGTTATGGCTTTATGCTTTTCATACGGACAAAAACATTCTATTGAAATAGAAATAGCAAAAAAAATTGCACAAACAGCGGAAATTCCGATTCGGATTACGGACGCTTCGTTTATAGGTAAGATTTCGGAAAGTTCTTTGACGAATGATGAAATTATTATGGACAACAAAAAACCTAAAAATTCTTACCCTAATACTTTTGTTCCGGGACGAAATTTATTCTTTCTAAGTTTAGGAGCCGTAGTAGCTCACTCTCACGGAATACACAATTTGATAACAGGCGTCTCTCAAGCAGATTACTCCGGATATCCGGACTGCAGAGAAAACTTTATTAAATCCGCCAATGAAACCCTGAATCTTGCAATGGATGAACATTTCACAATTCACACACCTCTTATGCATTTGAACAAAGCCGATATTTGGGCTTTAGCCGATGAATTAAACATTTTGAATATCATTAAAAACGAAACCCTCACTTGTTACAGAGGAATTATTGCCGAAGGATGCGGAAATTGTCCGGCTTGTACTCTGAGGAATGCCGGATGGAAAAAATTTCAAGAAACAAAAAAATTCTAAGAAATATTTTGTATCAATAATATATTTATTGACAATCATTAAATAAAAATTGAAATGAATAAACAAACTGAAAACTTAACGTTATTAGGAAACAAAACCGAATACAAACAAGATTATACACCGGAAGTTTTAGAAACATTTATTAATCAACATCAAGCAAACGATTACTGGGTTAGTTTCAACTGTCCCGAATTTACAAGCCTATGTCCGATCACCGGTCAACCCGATTTTGCAACAATTCATATTGATTATATCCCCGATGTTAAAATGGTTGAAAGTAAAAGTTTGAAATTATACCTTTTCGGATTCAGAAATCACGGAGCTTTTCATGAAGACTGCGTAAATATCATCATGAAAGACTTAATAAAACTGATGGATCCAAAATATATTGAAGTTAAAGGAATTTTCACTCCGCGCGGCGGTATCAGTATTTACCCTTACTGTAATTACGGAAAACCAAACACTCAATATGAACAAATGGCAAGGATGAGAGTTCATAATTACAAGACGGTATAATATCTCTTACTATAAAATCAAATCATTTTTTTCTTCATATTAAATAAATAATATTATTTTTGCATCAAATTTTGAAACGCCTTTCAAAAAGCAGTCAAAATTTATACCTCTGAAAAATAATAATTTAAATATCCTTTTAATATGAATTTATTTCAAAAAGTCAAATTTTCAATCATTAAAAATCAAATAGAAAAACGTAAAAAAAATCGCCCTTTCGATTTCGAATATGCTGAAAAATACGAAATTCCGGAAGGTGCAACAAATCATCCAAATAACAGCTACTACTTTTCTTTACATGATTTAACAGGCAAAAGCATTCTTTTCAGATTGGCAAAACGCGGAGATCGAGACGAACTCTGGCTGGTTTATCATGATGTTGACGGAAAATCTTATCGCAACAGAGATCCTTTGGCAAATAACGAATCTAAGGCATCAGTAAAATGTTTGAAAGTAGGCGAAGAATGGCAATTCCAATTCAATGGCCCAGTAATTGAAGTCAATTCCGAAAATAAAACTCCTATACAAGCAAGTTTAAATGCTACTTTTACATCTACAGCTCCTATTTTTGAATTTTCCAGACATTCCGATTCAGGCGCTACTGCAAAAGCATTGGCTAAGGAAAAATTAAGTAAAGCATTCTTAAAAGAACTTTCCGAAAATCATCAGGTACATTACGAACAAGCCGGAAAAGCCAGCGGTACTTTACAATTGGACGATAAAAATATTTCTTTTGATATGCGTGCAATGCGCGACCATTCTTTCGGTAAAAGAGATTGGAATTATATGGACAGACACATTTGGCTCATGGCTTTGCTGGAAAACGGTGAAGTAATGAATGTAAACATGGTACGGTATCCCGCTATCTTCGAAATGCAGCACGGCTACTATGAAAAAGACGGAAAGTATATTAATGTGTTCTCTTGTACGGAAATGGATAAAATAACGCTTTCTGATAAAACTCCCGACAGCTTTACTTGCGAAATCAAATTAGTTGACGGCAGAAATATGAAAATGATTTGCGAAAAGGAAATCGAAGTTGCTTTCCCGTTTGATAACGGAGCTTATACTATTTTCGAAGGCATTGGCAAACTATCTGTTGATGGTATCAAGGGCCGCGGAATTATTGAAATAGGATATAACGGTGATAAGAACCGTTGGACACGGTAACAGTTGAAAAAGGTTATGAGTTATAAGATATGAGTTATGAGATAATATACAGTAAGTTAAAAATCCGAGACTCAGAATCAAAACTTTTGACTAATAAAACTTTAAATTAATTTTATGGAAATATACAAACTTAACGAGATACCAAAAGAAAAACTTAACGAAGTCGGTGGAAAAGCAAAAGGATTATGCCTTATGGCTCAATCCGGAATAAATATTGCCCCAGGTTTTGTTTTGATGAATATAGAAAGCAGTGAAGATTTGGAAAGTGCCGCACAACATTATCTTAGTAGCGGATTGAGCACGGTTGCGGTTCGTTCGTCGGCAAATGCCGAAGACGGAGGCGATTTCTCCAATGCCGGACAATATAAAACCTTTTTAAATGTTTCGGGAGAAGAAGAATTTAAAAAATCCGTTTTAGAATGCTTATCGTCACTGCACAGTTTTGAGGCGGAAAGTTACTCAGCATTTTTCAATCAGGCTAAAAGCAGCAAAATGTCTGTTGTTGTACAGCAGATGGTTAATGCAACTAAAGCCGGAGTTTGCTTTACAATAGACCCGAACAGCGGTGAAAATATTTTGCTTATTGAAGCGGTAAAAGGTGTCGGAGAATCTTTAGTGTCGGGATATGAAAGTGCCAAGCAATATACTGTGGATAAAACCGACTTGGAAAGTATTTGCACTTATAATGAAGACGAATTACTTTCCCAACATGAACTCAAGGAAATTGCAAAAGAATCCTTAAAAGCAAGCGAACATTTTGATACTCATCTGGATTTGGAATGGGCAATCGACAAGAACGGAAAAGTGCTTTGGTTGCAAGCCCGCCCGATCACTACATTAAACGAAGCTGATATTCACGAATTAGATCCGAAATGGGATTTCAAAGGACAGTTGACGACAACTTGTAATATTAGCGAAATGATGCCGGGTGCCGTAACTCCGTTGACTCTTTCAACATCCGTTTATGCAATAGACTGGGGTTTACGTAAAATGATGGTAAGTTCCGGTGTTTACAAAAGATTGGAGGATGTTCCCGAAGGAAGAGCCGCTTTCAGCATAGGAAATCATCTTTTCTTAAATTTGAGTACTATTGGACAGCTTTCCGAACATGTAATTGGTTGCAGTTCAGACGCTATAGAATTAAGTCTATGCGGAAGAATCCTCGAACATCCGGAAGATTATAAAGAACAGGTGCGTAAAGTTGGAGCATTAAAAGGGATGATAAACGGTATTAAATACGGTGGTTTCATTCTTTCACGCAATAAAGCCAGAAAGAAACTTACAAACTTAGTAAGTAAATATCAATTCACAAATCAAAATACTATCGAAAAACAAGTTGAGGCATTAGAAAAAGCTAAAGACGTTGTTAACGAAGTTTTTCTTTATCATTATATAACTTCAGCGCATTCGGGAGCAATGAGCAGCGCACTTAATATTGCATTATCGCAGAACATTCCGCCGGAAGAAGTCAGGGCTATCATTGCCGAAGCCTTAGAAAATATTGACGGAATTGAAAGTGTGGATATTCTACGTTCTTTAAGAAAAATTGCGAGAGACCTGATTGAAGAAATGCCTGACTGGGAAAACAAATCTCAAGAGGAAATTCTGCATTATTTAAAAACGAGCAATAATAAAGCTCATGAAAGTTATCTCTACTTTATAAAAAGACACGGGCATCGTGCGGTGCGTGAAGCGGAAATGTCCAGCAAAGGCTGGGCTGACGATGAAAAGGGATTTATGGATTATCTTTCGACAGTACTTTCTTCCGGTGGAATAGAACCTCCGAAAAGCAACAATAAATACAACCAGTACAAAGAAATAGATACTCGTTACAAAGGTGCGAAACGTAAAATCTTCCGTTATCTTGTAAACCAAGCGAGAGTAGGCGTTGTCAATAGAGAATCCTCAAAATCGTCAATAGTAAAAATTTTAAACGAAGTCAAAAAGGGTTATCGTCATTTAGCTCATTTATTAAATAAAGAAGGAATTTTGCAGGATGAAGAACTAATTTATTTCCTTCAACATCACGAAATAGCCGAATTAGCAAATACACGTAATGCAACATTGGTAAAATTAGCATTACAACGTAAGCGACTTTATGAGGAACAGAAAAATCTCACTTTTACCGATGTTCATTTTGATCGCCCAGTTCCGGAAATAATAGACTTGCTTAGCGGAGTTCCTGGTACCGAGCTGAAGGGAACACCTATAAGCAGAGGTATGGCTGAAGGTAAGGCGCGAGTTGTCAAATCAGTACAAGATGCCAACAAATTACAAAAAGGCGAAATCATGGTTGCGGCTTTCACAGACATAGGCTGGTCTCCGTATTATTGCAAGATTGAAGCTTTGATTACTGAAGTTGGTTCTGTATTATCACACGGTGCTGTTGTTGCCAGAGAATACACTCTGCCGTTAGTTTCCAATGTAAAAGGAGCAACCTTAATCATCAAAACAGGCGACAGAATCATGGTAAACGGTACTACAGGCGTGGTTAAGATTCTGGAAACGGAGTAATTGTTCAATGCTGTCGAAACTGCGAATGATTAATAAAACTTCCGCTGATGGGATAAGATAAATAAAACTGAATAAGTCACTGATAATGACAAAAATGATATTTTATTCCTTTTTAACCCAGATAAACCTCATCTTCCCATTCTGTTAAAAATGCAAAATAAAAATAAAACGAATTCATTATTTATTTTGCTGAAAACGAAATATTAAAAAAATGAGTAAACCGAGATCTTTAAAAAAAACAAAACTCAAAGATTATCTTCGAGAGTTATCTATTGTAATAATAGGCATTGCCGTTACGTTATATGCCGGAAATTTAATCGGTAATATAAAAGTAAAGAAAGATCTTAAATTTCAATTAACGGCAATTTATCTTGAATTAGAAGAAAATTTGAAAAAAGTTGATGAAGTTGTAAATTATTACGATCAGATTGGCCGGTTAAGAAAAAATATACACTCAAACATGCTTGACCCCGAGCATACTTCAAAAGACAGTATACTAAAATATCAAGACATTGCTCTATTTACTGCAAGCTTCAATTATAAAAAAGACGCATATACAGTTTTTGTGAATAGTGACGGCACAAAAATATTATCAAATAACAATTTGCTTTTGGATATTAGTAAATGTTATTCATCGTTGGAAGAACTCAAACAGGAACATGACCAATACATATTCACAAAATTATTGATATTTCAGGAAGTATATAAATTAGATAAAAAACTTATCTTTGGTAATAATTTTGATATTACATCCGTTTTTTTAAATGATCTGTATAATTTCCACGCTTTAAACAGCGGAATGGAAACAACTACTAAAAGTGTTAAAACTCAGATAGAAGAAGTGCTTTCAAGTAATTTTAAAAAATGAAAAAAATTTTATTCTAATATCATTAATACTAATTTTTATCATCAACGATAAAGATTGTTTTTCTTAGCCGGTTGACCTCAATTACACACTTATGTTTATATAAACCAATATTTATATGAAAAATGTCACAAAAATAATTCTGTTAGTATTAGGAATAATTCTATCAATATTCATAATTCTAATCTTTGTAATCCGCATCAATAGTCCGGGAAGATTAAACCCTCTTACGGATAATAACGGAAAGGTAATTGAAGGTTCATTAACTGAAAAAAACGGGTTACAAATCGGTCATATAAAACAAGGATTTTTCATAAGAAGTGAAAATCCCGATAATCCTGTAATTCTTTTTCTACACGGTGGACCGGGAAGTCCGGAGTTACCTATGATTGAAGTTAGCGAAAAAAACAATCGCCTTGAAAAATATTTCACGGTTTGTTATTGGGATCAACGTGCAGCGGGAATGACTTACAGCAAAGATATAGACACTGCAGACATTACTGTTTCTCAATTCGTTGAAGACACTCGCGAGATAACAGAATACCTGATAAATCGTTTCGGCAAAGAAAAGATTTACATTATGGGACATTCCTGGGGTTCCTATCTGGGCATTAAGGTTGTAGAGAAATATCCGGAATATTATCATGCTTTCATCGGAATCGGACAAGTTACAAACCAACATCTTTCCGAACAACTTGCGTATCATTATATGATGGAACATGCAAAAGCAATTAACGATAAGAAAGTTATTAAGGCCTTAAACAAATATGATCCCAACGCAAAGGATTTTCCGACTCAGAAATATCTTATCAGCACCCGAACGAGCAGCATGAACAAATACGGAATCGGAATCACACACAACAATTTTTCCATGAGAACTTTTGTAAAAGACCTTGTAAAATTTAAAGGTTACACTTTGTCCGAAAAGGTAAGATACGCCAAAGGAAGCATATTTTCATTGAAACATGTTTTTTATTATGTAATAAATGATAATCTTTTTGAATCTTCCACACTTTTTGAAGTCCCTATTTATATAATTCACGGATTATATGACTATCAGGTTTCATATAAATTGGCAAAAGAATGGATTAATTTTATTGAAGCACCTGACAGGGAATTATACACTTTTGAAAATTCTGCCCATTCGCCAAATACAGAAGAACCGGAAAAGTTTGTTGAAGTAGTAAGAGAAATCTTTGAAAAAAATAAAATAGAGTAATCAGATCAATTAGGCGAATCTTTTTTCATATTATTGAAAAAGAAAAAAATAATTTTCTTATAACATATTTCCCACTCTTCTGAATCTTATATTTGGTTTTGAACTGAAAGAAATGATAATAATTATCTTAACGATTATTATCAAAACTGAGTAAAAGCGTATTCATTTCCGTAAAAAATGATGTAAATTTTATTGAAAAAATAATATAGTTATATCTGAAAATATGGATTAATTTTAGTAAAGAAACTATATTTGCAAATCATAGTCATACGTAAAAAATAATTAACCATAAATATATTAATATGCGCTTTAGTAATGTAAGATTATTAGTCAAAGATTTTAAGAAATGTTTCAAATTTTATTCCGAACAGATTGGTTTAGAACCTGTTTGGGGAGATGAAGACGACTGTTACGCAAGTTTCAAAGTTGCTGACGGCATTGAAGGATTTGCTTTGTTTCTTTCTGATTTTATGGCTCCTGCTGTAGGTAATTCAGATAAAACTCAACCTACAGGATATAGAGAAAAAATGATGGTTTCTTTCGAAGTAGATAATGTTGATGAGGCCTATCAAACTCTTCTGAAGAAAGGAGTCGATTTTATTAATACGCCAACCGATATGCCGGATTGGGGAATGCGAACCGTTCACTTGCGGGACCCTGAAGAAAATTTAATTGAATTATTTACGCCATTAGCTACGGAATAAATCTAAATTTAAGCAAATGGAAAATTTAATTAATTGGGATGATTTCACCAAAGTCGAAATGCGTGTCGGAACGATTATTAATGCGGAAATATTTAAAGAAGCAAAAAAATCTGCTTACAAAATTACTATCGACTTTGGTGAGTTCGGGATACGTAAATCTTCGGCACAAATAACAAAACTTTACACTCCGAACGAAATAATAGGCAAGCAAGTAATTGCAGTAGTAAATTTTCCTGTAAAACAAATTGCCAATATAAAAAGCGAATGCCTCATTCTCGGTGCAGTAAATGAAGATGAAGTTACATTGCTAACCCCTGATAAAAAAGTAAAAAACGGATTAAGAATCGGATAAAATATCACTTACATCAATTCTTTAAATGAATATAAACATTACCTTTGTGAAAATATTCTAACCAATGAACACTGAAAATCAAATTAAACTTCTGAGCAATCCCGAAATTGAACCTACAAATGAGGTTATTGAAAATGTTTTAGGAAAAAATATTTTCGAAATTTATACAGACATACTCAATACTATTTCAAAACTTGACATTCAGTACGAATGGAGATATTATAATGACGGAAAGTCATGGCTTTTCAAAGCAACATACAAAAAGAAAACCGTTTTCTGGCTTTCGCTTTGGGAAGGATTAATTAAAACAAGTTTTTATTTCACAGAGAAAAACCGTCAAGGAATTTCCGAATTGTCAATAAACAAGGAAATCAAGGAAAATTTCAACAAAGTAAAAACCATCGGAAAACTAATTCCTTTAATTATTGATATTAATAAAAAGGAGCAGTTGAAAGATTTTGAAGTGATTGTGAAATATAAAATGAGTTTGAAATAAAATAATCACTCTTTCTATTTATAACAAATTATCGATTATCTCACAAAGCAAACAAAGTTCTCATAATAAGTATTTTAACGAAAAATTACATTTGTTATAAATATGTAAAAACTTACTTGATTTTTATCCATCCTTACTCATGATTTTTCAGATTGAAATTAAATATTATCTTCGCAAATCAAGCAACTATAATTACAGCTATGCTTAACAATATTGAATATCACGAACGAAATACTGCTAATAACACCTTTTCAATTCTAATTCCATCATGGAATAACCTTTCTTATTTACAACTTTGCATCAAAAGTATTCAAAAGCATTCTCATTTTTCTCATCAAATAATTGTTATAGTAAATGAAGGAAGTGACGGAACTTTGAAATGGATTGAAAATCAGAAAGAAATTGATTATATTTATTCAAATGAGAATCTTGGTATTTGTTACGCACTTAATAGTTGTCGAAAGTTAATAAAAACGGAATACGTTGTTTATGTAAATGACGATATGTATTTTCTTCCTGATTGGGATAAAGTTTTATTTGACGAGATAAAAGGAATCGGGCATAACAAGTTTATGCTTTCGGCCACTATGATTGAAGCAAAAGGTAATAATCCTGCCGTAATTATTGCAGATTACGGAACTGATATTATCTCTTTTCGCGAGGAAGAATTGCTGAAGGAATATAAAACTCTATACAAAGAAGATTGGAGCGGAAGCACTTGGCCACCAAACATTTTACATATAGATTCATGGGATTTAATCGGAGGAATGAGTATTGAATTCAGTCCGGGAATGTACTCGGATCCCGATCTATCACGTAAATTATGGGAAACAGGTGTAAAAATATTTAAAGGAAAAGGCAATAGTGTAGTTTATCATTTCGGATGTAAATCAACGAAACGAATTAAAAAAAATAACGGCAGACAAATGTTTATACTAAAATGGGGTATTTCTTCAAAAACCTTCATGAAAGATTATCTTCACATCGGGAAAGAAGCCATGGAAATCTTGCCGGAGAAACATCTGTCAAAAACAGAGAGATTAATACAAAAAATAAAAAGAATAAGAGCCGGTTTCCAGAAAACCAAGCATCATTAATGAGATTTATCACTTATCACTAATGATTCGATTTACTTCATCCATTTCATCCATTTTACCTTCTAATCACTTATATATCAATCAGTATCTATCGACCGAATAATCTTAAGATTTTCGAAGAAACAACCTACTCATCATATTCAACTTTTTCTCTTCCGATTTACAATTTTCAACCTTCAACTAATTTTGCTATTCCGCTAAATATTACTAACTTTGCACTTAATTTTATTTTTATACAAATTATTCAAATCGATGAAGAAATATCCTGAATATAAAAATCTTAGCTTAACAGATATCGCAGATAACGTACTCGATTTCTGGAAAGACAATAATGTTTTTGAGCAATCTTTGAAAAAAAATGAAGGAAAAGAGTCGTTTGTATTCTACGAAGGACCGCCTTCAGCAAACGGACAACCGGGAATACATCATGTGATGTCGCGGGCTATTAAAGATATTTTCTGCAGATATAAAACATTAAAGGGATATTATGTAAAACGTAAAGCCGGATGGGATACGCACGGGCTTCCTGTGGAAATCAGTGTGGAGAAAAGTCTCGGTATTACTAAGGAAGATATCGGCAAAAAAATAAGTATTGCCGATTACAATAAAGAGTGCCGTAAGGAAGTGATGAAGTATAAAGACATGTGGGACGACCTTACAGTCAAAATGGGCTATTGGGTTGATCTTGATGATCCGTACATCACTTTCAAAAGTAAATATATTGAAACCTTGTGGTATCTTCTCGCTAAGATTTATGAGAAAGGTTATCTTTACAAAGGATATACCATTCAACCGTATTCTCCTGCTGCCGGCACCGGATTGAGTTCACACGAGCTTAATCAACCCGGTTGCTACCGCGATGTTAAAGACACTACCGCAACCGTTCAATTCCAAGCTATCCGCAACGAAAAATCGGAATTTCTTTTCGGCAAAACAGGTCTTCCGATTGCTTTTATGGCCTGGACTACAACTCCGTGGACTCTGCCTTCCAATACCGCTCTGGCCGTCGGTGCAAATATAACTTATTATCAGGTTGAAACTCTAAACCCTTATACTTTAGAAAAAGTTTGTTTGATTTTAGGTAAAGATTTGCTGCCGAAATATTTTAACTCCAACGGCGAAGGTTTAGAATTAGATTCTTACGATCCCGAGAAAAAGATTATTCCTTATAAAGTAATTGATTCTTTCACAGGAAAAGAGCTCGAAGGTGTTAGATACGAACAACTTATCCCATGGATCAGGCCAAATGGCGATGCCTTCAGAGTAATTCTCGGTGATTATGTTTCTACTGAAGACGGAACAGGTATCGTTCATATTGCTCCTACTTTCGGTGCCGATGATGCCCGCGTTGGTCAATCCGCAGGAATAGTTCCGTTGTTATTAATGGATAAAGACGGAAATAAACGCCCTATGGTTGATACATCCGGACGTTTCTACAGAATTGAAGATCTTGATGATAATTTTGTAAAAGATTTTGTGAATGTTGATCTTTACAAGAGCTTTGCCGGACGTTATGTAAAGAATTCGTATTCGGAAAATTTGACAGATAATGATCCGACTGTGGATGTTGATATTTGCGTCATGTTGAAGCAGCAGAACAAGGCTTTCAAAATAGAAAAACATATTCACAATTATCCGCATTGCTGGCGTACAGACAAACCTGTTTTATATTATCCTTTGGATTCTTGGTTTATCAAGTCAACCGCTGTAAAAGATCGGTTGATCGAACTTAATGATACAATAAATTGGAAACCCAAAGCAACCGGAACAGGGCGTTTCGGTAATTGGTTGGAAAATCTTCAAGATTGGAATCTCAGCAGATCCCGTTATTGGGGCACTCCCCTACCGATTTGGAGTACTGAAGACGGTAAAGAACGTATCTGTATTTCATCGGTTGAACATCTTTGCAATGAAATCAACAAATCTATTGCAACGGGATTTATGCAAGAAAATCCATACAAAGATTTCGTTCCGGGAGATTATTCTGATGAGAATTATGATAAAATTGATCTTCACCGTCCGTATGTCGATGAAATTATTTTGGTTTCTCCAAGTGGAAATCCGATGAAACGGGAAAGCGATCTCATAGATGTTTGGTTTGATTCCGGAGCTATGCCTTTCGCTCAATATCATTATCCTTTTGAAAAGGCTCCTCTCGGAACTGATATCGAACCGTTAAAAGGTTCATATCCTGCCGATTTCATCGCAGAAGGCGTTGATCAAACAAGAGGCTGGTTCTATACTTTGCATGCTATTTCAACAATGTGTTTCGATTCTGTTTCCTTTAAAACATGTATATCAAACGGGTTAGTTTTGGACAAGAACGGAAATAAAATGTCTAAACGCCTCGGTAACGGAGTAGATCCTTTCGAAACAATTGCAAAATACGGTCCCGATGCTACTCGCTGGTACATGATAACAAACGCTCAGCCTTGGGATAATCTGAAATTTGACATAGACGGTATCGCCGAAGTTCAGCGTAAATTCTTCGGAACTCTCTATAATACATACTCTTTCTTTTCTTTATATGCCAATCTGGATAATTTTACTTATAAAGAAAAAGATATTGATTTTAATTCCCGTCCCGAAATTGATAGATGGATTTTATCGGAATTAAATTCATTAATAAAGTTTGTTGACGAATGTTATGCCGATTATGAGCCGACAAAAGTCGGAAGAGAAATTCAAACTTTTGTATGCGACTATCTTTCAAATTGGTACGTTCGCTTATGCAGAAGAAGATTCTGGAAAGGTGAGTATAATGAAGATAAGATATCGGCATATCAAACTTTATACACTTGCTTATCTACAGTAGCGAAACTGATTAGTCCGATAGCCCCTTTCTTCGGAGAAAGACTTTATTGCGATTTAAATAATATTTCCGGAGCTGAAAATTATATTAGTGTGCATTTAACAGATTTTCCGGTTGCAAATAATTCTTATATAGATAGTAAACTGGAAGAGCGAATGCAAATGGCTCAAAATATTTCGTCAATGGCTTTATCGTTAAGAAAACGTACCAACATCAGGGTTCGTCAGCCGTTGAGTAAAATCATGCTTCCGGTAATTTCAGAAGATTTCATTGAGCAAATTGATAAGGTTAAAGATTTGATACTCTCCGAGATAAATATCAAAGAAATTATTTATCTTAAAGACGATGAAAATATCTTAACTAAAAAGGTAAAACCGGATTTCAAAGTTTTAGGTCCTAAATACGGAAAAAACATGAAGTCAATTGCAGATAATATCAATCTTTTATCTCAAAATGAAATTAACAAATTGGAAAAAGGAGAAAACATTGATTTTGTTATTGACGGAAATAATATTGAATTGAACAAAGAAGATGTTATAATTCTTACCGAAGATATTCCGGGCTGGGTTGTTCTCAGCGAAGGTATTTTGATTGTTGCCTTAGATATTAACATTACCGAAGATTTATTATTAGAAGGTTATGCGCGTGAGTTTGTTAACAGAATACAAAATCTTAGAAAAGAAAATGATTTCAATGTTACCGACAGAATACAAATTATTGTTGAAAATTCGGATACCTTTGAGCTTGTAAATAATAAATATAATTCGTACATTTGTTCGGAAACTTTAACAGATAGTTTGACATTTGTTAAATCTATAGAAAATCATGATAAGATTGAGCTGGATTTAACAAATGGACTAATTATTAGCATTTTAATTAAAAGAAGTCAGGAGGCTTAATATGGAAGAAACTGAAAAAAAACGTTATAGTAAAGAAGAGCTTGATGAATTCAAAACCATCATTGAAGAGAAACTTGAAACAGCAAGAAAAGACCTTGATATGTTAAGAGAAGCTATTATCGGTTCAAGTGATAATGACACTGCCGATACATCGCCTACCTTCAAGGTTTTGGAAGAAGGACAATCGGTTCTTTCAAAAGAAGAAAACGGAAGATTGGCTCTCAGACAACAAAAGTTCATAGAATCATTAGAGATGGCTTTGATAAGAATTGAAAACGGCACTTACGGAATTTGTCGTGAAACCGGAAAACTAATTTCCAAAGATAGATTAAGAAGCGTTCCTCACGCTACATTAAGTATTGAAGCCAAAAAAAGTCAAGGGTCAAAATAAGTTGATGAAAAAATCTATTTTAATAGTATTTCTGGTCGTTTTAGCCGATCAAATATTAAAAATATGGGTAAAGCTTAATATGCGTCTGGGTCAATCAATAAATATTATTGGCGACCGTATTCAGCTTTACTTTATAGAAAATGAAGGCATGGCGTTCGGCATGCAATTCGGAGGGGACTGGGGTAAGCTCATCTTAACATTGGTACGTATTGTTGCGGTGATACTTCTTTTTGTTTTGGTTTATAAACTCACAAAAAACAATAAGATAAAAATAGGATTAATAATTTCATTATCATTAATTATAGCCGGTGCTATGGGAAATATTTTCGATAGTGTTTTTTACGGAGTTTTGTTTAGTGAAAGTACTCCTTTTCAAGCAGCAACTTTCTTACCTGACGGTGGCGGTTATGCTTCTTTAATGCACGGAAAAGTTGTAGATATGTTTTATTGTCCCATATTACGGGGTACCTATCCACAGTGGTTTCCGTTTGTCGGAGGTGATAATTTTATATTTTTCCGTCCTATATTCAACATTGCCGATTCTGCAATAACTATCGGATGCATTTGGTTGTTTATCGGTTATAGAAGATTCTTTCCTAGAAACGAAGAAGAATAGAATAGGATACAATATTTTTCTGAATTAAAATATTTAATTGATTTTAAATAACATTATACGGATTCGTTATTCATTTAGATCAATCAACTCACCATATTGTTGAATAAACTATTAACAACATGGAAATACTAATTCATAAAACTTCTCTTGTTAAACTAATCCGGAGAATCCCATAAAAGCCATTGCAAGCAATCCTGCCGTAACTAAGGCTATAGGTGTGCCTTTCATTCCTTCGGGAACTTCAGACTTATCAAGCTGTTCTCTGATACCGGCAAAAATTACAAGTGCTAAGGCAAAACCTATTGCAGTTGCTGCTGCATAAGTTACACCGAGCCCCAAAGTATATTCTTTTTGAACGGTTAAAAGTGCAACACCAAGTACGGCGCAATTAGTTGTAATTAAAGGAAGAAAGATTCCGAGTGCCTGATATAAAGCCGGAGCAACTTTCTTTAAAACGATTTCTACCATTTGAACCAAAGCGGCAATAACAAGAATAAAACTCAAAGTTTGTAGAAAAGCATCCAAGCCATAAGGTTTTAATACATAAGTATTGATAACCCATGTAACAATGGTAGCTAAAGTCATTACGAAAAGTACCGCCATGCCCATGCCCAAAGCAGTTTCAACTTTGCGGGAAACTCCTATAAACGGGCAAATTCCTAAAAACTGTGCTAAAACAACGTTATTAACGAAGATTGCAGCTATTATTATAATTATATATTCCATAATATTTTACAATTACTTTTTAACCAATTTATTTGTTAATGCCATCAAAAAGCCAAGACAAATGAAAGCTCCCGGAGCCAATACGAATAATAAAGCACCGTCACCGGCCGCAAATTTCCATCCGAAGATTGACATCGAACCTAAGATTTCTCTTATCGAACCTAAAACAACAAGTGCGAGAGTAAATCCGAGTCCCATTCCCAAACCGTCAAACGCAGATGAAAGAACATTGTTCTTTGATGCAAATGCTTCGGCACGGCCAAGAACTATACAGTTTACAACAATAAGAGGAATAAATAATCCGAGTTGTGAGTGTAAATCAGGAATATATGCCTTCATCATTAAATCAACCACAGTAACGAAAGTTGCAATAACAACAATGTACGCCGGAATTCTAATATTATCGGCAATCAGATTTTTCAATAATGAAATAAAAATGTTAGACATAAGTAAGACAAATGTGGTTGCAAGTCCCATTCCCAAACCATTAATTGCCGAAGTAGTTACCGCTAAAGAAGGACACATTCCAAGCACAAGTACAAGCAATGGATTTTCCTTTAATAAACCTTTAGTAAAATTATTCCATTGATTCATCATCACCTCCTTCTTCATTTGTTTGTTTATTTGTCATAAATGTGTCATAAGCAAGTTGAACAGCTCTACTATACGCCCTTGACGAAATTGTTGCTGCCGTAATTGCATCCAACTCTCCTCCGTCTTTTTTAACTTTGATATTAACTTCGGAAGGATTAATTCCATCAAATTGTTGTGTAAAATTAGATTTATTTCTTTCCAATTTATCTCCTAAACCCGGAGTTTCTGCTTGTTCCAAAGGTAAACTTTTAATAATATTTCCGTCATTATTAAAACCTACCAATACCGTAATTAATCCGTTGAAACCGCCTTTATCATAAGATTTTACTGCAGTTCCGATAAGATTGCCTTCATTATCAAACACATTATAAAATGTTAAAGAATCAATAACCGAACCGTCTCCTGCATGTTGTACAGCTTTATATTCCTTAAATGAATCTACACCCGGAACAACTTCGCCTATTGCCGTATTAAGTTTTTGAATTTGAGCTCTTTCAACCGGCTCTTTAGTTATTGTATAAACATAAGCGAGCAACAACGATGTTACCGCTGCAATCAATCCTAATACTAAAACCATATTAGGTAATGTAGATTTTAATTTAGCCACGTTTAACCTCCTTTCCGAATCTTTTTGGTTTGAATCCTTTATTAATTAAAGGAACAAACGCATTCATTATCAATATTGCAAAAGATACACCTTCGGGATAAGAGCCAAAAGAGCGTATTAAAATTGTAATCAATCCGCAACCGAAGCCGAACAGCAACATTCCTTTCGGTGTCATCGGTGAAGTAACCATGTCCGTAGCCATGAATACGGCTCCAAGCATCAAACCGCCGGTTAAGATATGGAAGAAAGGGTCTGCAAAACGCATCGGATCCACTAACCACAAAATTCCTGCAAAAATGAATGATGTTAGAATGAACGAAACCGGAATATGCCAAGTGATGATTTTTCTCCATAACAGAAAAATCCCGCCTAATAATATTGCCAAAGCTGATATTTCACCAATGGAACCACCCATAAAACCCATTACATAATCAACATAATTACTACTATGTATAGCCTCTGTTCCGCTACCTTGTAAAATTCCCAACGGAGTTGGTCCTGTAACTGCGTCAACAATTGTTTGGTCTAAATTTTTAAATCCATTAAAAAGTAACATTCTTGAGGAATCAAAAGGTTTTGGCCAAAGTGTCATCTGAACCGGAAAGGAAATCAACAAGAAAACTCTTCCTACTAATGCAGGGTTGAAAATATTATTTCCCAATCCGCCGAAAGCCATCTTTGCGATTGCAATAGCGACAAAAGAACCTATAATTATCATATACCACGGCAAAGAACTCGGAACATTCAAGGCCAATAATATTCCCGTCAGTACGGCAGAATAATCTTTGATTGTAGGCGTTGCTTTTAAAAATAATTTCTGAATAAACCATTCGAAAAACACGCATGAAAGAATAGAAATTAAAAGCACTTTTACTGCTCCCAAACCGAAACAATAAATTGCTACTAAAACTGTAGGTAATAATGCCAGACACACGTATTTCATTATTTTTTCAACAGACTGGTCTCCATGAACATGTGGCGACCCTGATACTTTTAACAAACTCATAATATATTATTTAGCTCTGTTTCTAATAATTTGACCAACTTTTCTCTTTCCTACTCTAAGGTAGTCTAATAATGGACGATAAGATGGGCATGTAAATTGACAACACCCGCATTCCATACAATCCATGACATTTGCTTTTTCAACTTCATCCCAAGCTTCGTTTTTAACCAAGATTGCAATTAAATACGGTTCTAATCCCATCGGACAAGCTTCGACACATTTAGCACATCTGATACAATTCCGCACTATTCCTCTATGGCTTTCCGATTCATCCATAAGCAATAATCCTGATGTTCCTTTAGTTACAGGAATCTCAGTAGATATTACGGCTTTACCCATCATCGGCCCGCCGGAAATAATCTTTCCGACAGTTTTTAAATCAATCTCAACCTTATTTAACAGTTCAATAATCGGAGTACCTATACGAACCAAGAAATTAGAGGGCTTACCGACAGTTTTTCCGGTAACAGTAACAACTCTTTCGAACAGTGGCTTATTCTTTTGTACAGCTTCGTAAGTAGCAAAAGTGGATCCGGAATTATTTACAACGCAACCAATATCTATGGGAAGTTTTCCGGAAGGAACTTCTCTATTGAGAATAGCTTTTATCAATTGTTTTTCAGCACCTTGAGGATACTTCATTTTGAGCGGAACTATTTCAATGCCCGGATACTCCACAGCCAATTTAGAAAGCAATTCTATTGCATCTTTTTTATTATTTTCGATACCGATATATGCTTTATCTACTTTCAAAGCTTTTTTCAGGATTTGTGTTCCGATTAAAAGTTCGTGCGGTCTTTCAAGCATAAGCCGATGATCAGATGTAAGATACGGCTCACATTCAACTGCATTGATAATAAGACTATCCGCTTTCTTGCCTTCGGGAATCATAAATTTGACATGTGTAGGGAAGGCCGCGCCTCCAAGTCCCACAACTCCCATTTCCTTAATCTTCTGAACAATTTCCTCGGGACTTAATTTAATGTCTCGAATAAGTTCGGGAGTCCTATCTATAGTTTCGTTCCATTCATCACCCTCAACTTTGATAATGATATGAGGGACTTTGTAGCCTGAAGTATCAATCCATTCATCAATTTTTTCCACTGTTCCCGATACGGAAGAATGAATATTTGCAGAGATAAAAGCTTCTGCTTTTGCAATTAAATCTCCCGTTTTAACTTTATCGCCTTTAGCAACAATGGGTACAGCGGGTACTCCAAGATGTTGTGATACAGAAATGTAAACTTTTTCAGGTAAGGGAAAGACTTCAATCGCCGCTTGGCTTGATAATTTATTCTCTTCGGGATGAATACCTCCCATTTTAAATGTTTTCAAAATATATAATTTTAAATTAACACAATCAATCTTAACGAATCTAATCTTGTATATCAGAAGTGTTTTCTTTTTCCTCTGAGTCTTTTATCTTTACTTTTTCAATAATTACTTCGGAAAGAACATCATCTTTAATGACGTCAATGGTTTCTGTTTTTACTTCTTCAACGATTTTTTTAGGTGGGAAATTAACGGAAGCTATAGCTCCTGTAGGACATTCGGCAATGCATTTTGTACACAATTTACATTTAACAAAATCAATATAAGCCAAATTATCTTCAACTTTTATCGCATCAAACTTACAAACTTTCACACATTTCATACATCCTATACAAGCAACATCGCAATTCTTTTTAGCAACGCCGCCCTTTTCTTTATTTATACAAGACACATAAATTCTGCGGTTTTTAGGACCTTTATTACGAATCTCAATAATATTTCTCGGACAATTTTTCACACAGACACCACAACTGGTACAATTTTCTTCTGAAACAACCGGCAAACCTGTAGTTTCATCAATATAAATAGCATCGAATTTACAACTTGCGACACAATCGCCATATCCGAGACATCCGTATTTACAACCGCTTTCACCGGCACTCAAAGAGTTTGCAAAAGAGCAAGATGAAATTCCTTCGTAAGTAACTTTCGGGCGGGCTTTATCGCGTGAGCCGGCACAACGAACAACAGCTATTTTGGGTTCATTCTTTTCGGCAACCAATCCGAGAATTGAAGCAATTTTATCCATAGCTTCGCTTCCGGCACCAGGACAGCTAAATCCTGTCATATCACCCTTTTCTATCATTGCTTCAACCAGAGCTTTACAGCCTGTAAATCCGCAACCGCCGCAATTAGCTCCTGGAAGAAGATCTAAGATAACAGGGATACGATCATCTTCCTTTACATAAAACTTTTTAGCGGCAAAATACAAAATAATGGCAGAAATAACACCAATCAGCGTCAAAACTACCACAGAAATAATCAGAATAGAATTCACAATTAAGTTTTATTTAGTTTATATTTCAATTAACACGTCGCAAAGGTATTAATTTTATTCTTTTTTAAGATTTTTTTAACAGATTTTTTTTCAACAAGGAAAGGAAGTGGAAGAGCTCAGAGTTATTATAATGATTTTCAATCTCAAAGTTGGAAAATTTTAAATCATCAAAATTATTGAATTAACATAAGATAGATTTAAAAATTTATCTTCGATATTTTCTATTAAGGTTACATTATTGCAAAGAGTTTTATCGACATTCAAATAGTTAAAATTCTCCCTTCACTTTAAATGGCAATATCGACATTGCTAAATTACGCTTGCTCGGTTTATTATTTTCACCCAAATTATATCGCTCCGGCTTCAATACGCAGTACTATATCCTCAATATCCGCATCAGCTCCTTCCGGATCATATTCTGTTTTAAGATTAAATCCCCAGATACGGGCAAATGCCTGATAAAAAAACGCTGAAAATCCGCCGCGAAAATCTTTTAAAACTTGATAAGTGCTACGTTGACACTCTCTATCTACCAGCTTAATTAAAATTGCTCCCTGCTTTATTGTAAAATTCTTTAAAGTACTACCATATTCCGTCCAGAGTTCTTCTTCAATAATATCGAAATATTTATCGCGTTCTTTTTTTGTTTCCAAAGTATCAAGGATCGGAGCATATAATTTTAACTTCTCCCCGGCCAGCTTCGCGTAAGGATATACCTTTTTGACATTGTGCATCAGTCTTGTGTATTGAACATATTCACGATTGGTTTTGAAAACTTTCTCAGGATAAATAGTTACACCGGGCAAAGTAATTTGGATTAATGTGTCGTTATCTTTAACTTCGGCTTTTACAATTATCAGACTATCATTATTTTGAGCAGAAATAAGCCGACAAGACATCAAAAGGAATAATATTAAAATGATTTTCTTCATGTGAAAACAAGCTTAATTCATTTATATAAATTATTTTATTCACACTTAACCGCTCGGATTATTTGTATTCACTTAGGCAGCAAATTTTCTGATGGTTACAGACTTATCCTTTAAGCCAAAATCATGCCAAATTAATTTGAGAATTTATGTGCATTAATTCTCATTAATTTATCCTTTGTATATTCTTTTGTAATTTTAAGTTTTTTAACATTTTTGTTTGAAGGAAGTTCAAACATGGCATCATTGAGCAAAGTTTCAACTAAAGAACGTAATCCACGGGCTCCAATCTTCAGTTCCTGAGCAGTTTCCACAATTATGTCCAAAGCTTCATCATCAAAAGTCAAGGTAATTCCATCTAACTTGAACAGCTCGATAAACTGTTTTATAATCGCATTTTTTGGCTCAGTAAGAATACTTCTCAAAGCAGCCGCATCCAAATCATTCAGATAAGTAATAACCGGTAGTCTTCCGACAATCTCAGGAATTAGTCCGTAGGCTTTAAGGTCCTGATGAGAAATATATTGTAATAAATTTTCTCTATCAATAGGAACATCTTTCGAAGTTTTATATCCTACAACATTATGTCTTAAACGTGCGGCAATTCTTTTTTCAATACCGTCGAAAGCGCCTCCGGCAATAAAAAGAATATTTTTTGTATTGACTTGAATAAACTTTTGCTCCGGATGCTTACGACCGCCTTGGGGAGGAACGTTAACCACTGTTCCTTCAAGCAGTTTCAACAAAGCCTGTTGAACGCCTTCACCGGATACATCCCTCGTGATCGACGGATTATCACTTTTTCTTGCGATTTTATCTATTTCATCAATAAAAACAATTCCCTTTTCAGCGGCTTCAACGTTATAATCGGCAACTTGCAATAATCTCGTAAGAATATTTTCAACATCTTCACCTACATAACCTGCTTCGGTAAGAACAGTAGCATCGGCAATACAAAACGGGACATTTAATAATTTGGCAATAGTCTGTGCCATAAGAGTTTTTCCCGTTCCGGTAGGACCGACAATAATAACGTTAGATTTATCGATTTCGATATCAGGATCTTTTCCGTTTTGTATTCTTTTAAAATGATTGTAAACAGCAACCGAAATCGTTTTCTTAGCGGAATCCTGCCCTATAACATAAGAATCTAAAAATTCCTTTATTTCCAAAGGTTTATAAAGCTTCAACTTATTATCATCGTGCTTTTTAGTCTTTTCATCAAGAATGTATTCCTCAAGGATGTTATAGCCGTTTTCAATACAGTCGTTACAAATAAACGCCTTATTTCCTGCAAAGAGCATTTCAACATCGTCACGCGATCTACCGCAAAACGAACATTTATCCATCTTATTTCGACTGTTTAATCAAAACTTCATCAATCATTCCATATTTTTTAGCTTCGGCGGCAGACATCCAATAATCTCTGTCGGAATCTTGCCAAATCTTTTCATAAGTTTGCCCGGAATGTTGTGCAATAATTCTGTAAAGTTCTTCCTTAACCTTTGCAATCTCGCGAGCTTCAATCTCAATATCCGAAGCTTGTCCGCTAACGCCACCCATCGGTTGATGAATTAAAATGCGTGAATGCGGCAGAGCCGTTCTTTTTCCGGTTTCTCCGGCGCACAACAATACCGCACCCATTGACGCAGCCATTCCCGTACAAATAGTATGTACCTCGGAATTAATATATTGCATTGTGTCGTAAATACCAAGGCCGGCATAAACAGAACCGCCGGGAGTATTTAGATAAATAGATATCGGACTTTTTGTATCAACAGACTCCAGGAAAAGGAGTTGCGCCTGAATTATATTCGCGGCATAATCATCAATCGGTACGCCAAGGAAAATAATTCTGTCCACCATCAATCTCGAAAAAACATCCATCTGAGCAACATTCAACTGACGTTCTTCAATAATCGTCGGTGATATATAATTCATTGATGTTGCAGTATAACTGTCTAATGTGTTACTATTTATCCCTTTTGAATAAATTGCATATTTACGAAATTCGTCTTTCATTTTTTTATTTTCCATACATCAATTCAATAAAATCTTTATATAAAATATTTTTCACTTCAACAGTTACTTTCTCTTTAAGTAATCTTACGATATTTTGCTCCATCAGATGATCGTATATACTACGAATTTGTTCTGCATTTTCATTATTAGACATGAATTTATCAACAAATTCATTTGCTCTTTCTTCAACCTCAGGAAGTCCGGCAGCTTTACCCATAAAAAGTTCCATAAGATGATTCCTCACATCTTCTCTTGTAACTTTTAATTCGTATTTCTTTTCGAGAAGTGCTTCAATTACTTGCCATCTTAATCCTTTTTCATATTTAGGATATTGAATTTCAAGCTCCTCAGGACTTACTTTATTTTCAGATGAAGTATTTGTTGCAAGAATCCATCTTTTCATAAAATCGTCATTCAGTGAGAACTTAAATTTTTCAACAATAACATCAATAGCATCTTGCATAAATTTTCTTTGAGTTTCAGAAGAAAGGGAAATTTTCGCATCCGTTCTGATTCTATCTTCAAATTCTGCAACAGAGTGAATATCATCTTGTGGGAAAACTTGTTTGAATAGTTCTTCATTTAATTCCGCAGGCTCACGACGAGTGATTTTTTCAACAGTATAATTGAATTCGGATTTAAGATCTTTTGCTATTTCTTTGTCTATATTAAGCATTGCCGCAACTTCGGTTTCGTTTTTGTAAGCTTTCATCGGATTGAAAACTATAACATCACCGACTTTCGCGCCGATTAATTTTTTCTGTATTGTTTTTCCGGTAACCATATCAATAGCAACGGTTGCCGAATGAGTAATTCCGTTTTCAAGAATATTTCCATCCTGACTCAGCTGAACAAAAGTACCGTAAAGATAATCATTGAGTTCCGATTTTTCCGGTTCAATTGTTTTACCCAATCTGGTTTGAGTATCCGTAATATATTTTTGAACAACTTCTTCTTCAATTTCAATATCGTATTCAGGTATTACAATTGATTTATCAAGTTCAACATCAATTTCCGGTGCAAGAGCTATTTCGAAATAAAACTCAAAATGTTCTTCACTATCGAGGTCAATTTCTTTCTGGCGTGTCATATCAGGCAAAGGAGAACCTAAAATTTTAATTTTAGGTTCTTCGATATAATTATACAAAGATTCCGAAACCAGTTTATCAACTTCATCAGCGATAATTCTTCCGCCTACCATTTTCTTCACTAAAGACATCGGTACTTTTCCCGGACGAAAACCTGGATGATTGTAATTTTTTTGATAATCTTTAAGTTTATGTTCTACAGCTTTTTCGTAATCGGCTTTTTCAATTTCGATCTTAATAATTTCTGTCAGATCGTTTGTTTTTTCTCTACTAATATTCATGGAATTGATTTAATATATAAAAAGTTTGCAAAGATAGGAATTTTTTAAGAATATAGAAAGCGTTTTGATGTTATGAAATGATAATATGATAATGAAAACTTGAAACGAATATTAAATAATCGGATCTAAAGGATTAATGATTGCTTATTATTGAGCTTAAATTCTTCTTTGATATTTTCATTAACACATTTATACCTTAATTATTTCTGACCAAATCAATAAAAATCTCTTCGAGTTTGCCACTGTGTCTCGACATAGACAGCACTGTATAATTATTTTTAATAGCGTAATTGAATATCTTTTCGCGCAAATCTTCATCTGTATCAAGACGCATCAGAATTTTTATTGAATCTTTATTATCTTCAAGTATTTCCACTTTATTTCCATAACCGAATCCTTCAAATAATTTAGCAGGACAAGGTTTTTTAATTTCAATTTCCATAATGGATTTACTTTGCATTGCCATTACATTACCGGTACTATCATTGGCAATTATCTTTCCCTTGTTAATTATTATAACTCTATCACAGATTGCTTCAACCTCCTGCATTATATGAGTTGATAAAATTACAGTCTTGTCTTCTCCCAGTTTTTTAATTAACTCTCTTATTTCTGTAAGCTGATTAGGATCCAATCCTGTTGTAGGTTCATCTAAAATAAGGACTTCGGGATT
This sequence comes from Bacteroidales bacterium, assembly GCA_031276035.1. Lineage (NCBI taxonomy): Bacteria > Pseudomonadati > Bacteroidota > Bacteroidia > Bacteroidales > Bacteroidales bacterium. Next base: position 124,473 of record JAISNV010000001.1, read on the forward strand.
ATGTATCAGGGCTTGTGCCAATCCTACTCTTTGCCGGTAACCTTTAGATAGTTGTCGTATTACTTTTTTACGTTCCAACGTTAATCCCGTTAATTCAATTACTTCCTCTATTCTTTCTTTTTTATTTTTGATATGAAAAACATTCGAAATAAAATTCAGATATTCAGAAATATACATATCAACATAAAGCGGATTACTTTCTTGTAAATATCCTATGCTTTTTTTAACATTTAGCGGATTCTCAAAAATATCATAACCGCAAATTTCGGCTGTTCCTTCTGTAGGTGCAAGATAACAACTGATAATTTTCATCAAAGTAGATTTTCCGGCTCCGTTAGGGCCAAGTAATCCGACTACTTCTCCTTTATTAATCTCAATACTTACATTATCCAAAGCTTTTTGCTCACCGTAAAGTTTTGTAATATTTTTGATGATTACCGACATAATTTTCTTTATGAATTTTGAAGGTTCAAAGATATAAAAAATATTGTAATGAAACAGAAGTCCGGATTTCGAGATTTGTATTCTTCGAATTCGTCAACAAAAAGAACTAACTAAAAATATTGATTACAGAAACACTCTTGGTTTTTATATCAATAATTTTTGAATTAATCCTAAAAATTAACTACATAATATTTCAAATTATCAAATCTTCAAATTATTCTTATTTTTGCATAAAATTTTGCATTAATCGATGATAAACAAAACTGACTATATAAATATAGGTAAACTAAAAAAAAGGTTCGGTAAAAACGGAGAGTTTATTCTCGGGTTAAATTCGAATATTAACATTGAAGAACTTCCCGACAATAATATTTTATTTCTTGAAGTTAATTCTGCCGAGCTTTTGCCTGTATTCATTGAAGATTATTCTGAGAAACCGCCTGATGATTTCCGGATAAAATTTGAATTTCCTTTTGAAAATATTAGTATGAATTATTATCTCGGCAAGTCTGTTTTTGTTAAAAAAAGTTTCTTTTCCGAAGATGAATTGCAAATAACAAATTTTGATTTAATAGGTTGGAGCGTTTATCTTTCAAATGAAAAAATAATAGCTAAGATTTACAAGGTGCTCGATACTAAAATGCAGACATTAATTGTAGTCTATATTAACAATAAAGAAGTAATGATCCCTCTTCATAATGATTTTATTGAAAGTATTGATATTCAAAAAAATATTATTACTTTAAATATTCCTGCCGGCTTGATAGATTTGAATTGATAATACTAAAAAACCGATAAAATAATATATATAAAACACAATTTTTACACTTATAAATTATACGATTTCCGGTTTATTTATCATCTAACTTTTTTTGTTTTCGAGAACAAATATTCATATAGTCAACTATTTAAATAAAATATTTATTTTTTTCAGAAAAAACTTCATTTATTTAAAAAAATATTCCGATATTTGCAATTCAATTTAAAAACGAAAAAATTAAATAAAAATGTCAAGAGTTTGTCAACTTACCGGAAAAAGAATGATGAGCGGTAATAACGTTTCTCACTCAAATGTAAAAACCAGAAGAAGATTTTATCCAAATCTTCAAACTAAGAAGTTTTACATTCCTGAGGAAGATAGTTGGGTAGTATTAAAAGTTTCTACTTCAGCTATGAGAACTATAGATAAAAAAGGTATATCAGCTGTTCTTAAAGACGCTGAAAAGAAAGGTTTAATCTACTTTGTAGATTAATCTAAAGTGTGTGTGTTGTAATAATTGATTTTGGAAAGCTGTCTTAAAAAAGACAGCTTTCTTTTTTTATAGTTTTAAGTTCTATATATTGAAATTCATTCGGATCGAAAAAAAATTTCAACGTAACAATAACAAAGAAACTAAAAGGACAGGAAATAATAAAATTTTCAGGATTTACATGCCTGTATTTACATGCTTAATAAATGAACAATAATAGGAGTCAATAATTGTTTACCAATCTTGTTTATTCATTCCTTTTTCAACTAATAATACCGTAACGACCAGAATATTGCTTCCAATTGCATCATAAAAGTGCGTTTTTCTTTATTCGGAGCATAGATAAATCCATCGAGAGTTAAGATTTTATTATTAACTTCATCTACAATGGTATAATTTAGAAATGTGCCGCCCATAACATCATTATGTGCATCCCATGCACCGCGCACTTCCGTAGCGTATTTACCATTGAAATCAACACTTTTGGTAGTTAACGGGAATATATCCGAAACTTTGGCATAAGAATCAACTAAACTTGCAGGTATATTTTCCTGAGTAATCATATTCCTTTTTAATTTAATATACGATTCTGTCAGTTGAGCCTCACTAACATAATCTTCAACATATATTAAAATATTTGTACTGGTTTTCGAAGTTTCACTTCTCAGCCACATAAAGTCTTGCAAATCTTTAGCAACATAAAATCCGGTTGTTATATTCATAGTATAACCAAACTTTTCTCCAACCTGTTTAATAATAGGCTTATTCAATGCCGTTTCAAAATATCTATTAAGTTTGTCTCGCTCTATTTCAGTATATTTTTCAAGCATATACTCTTTATATTCGTTAAAAATCGCATTAAAAGATTCAATATCAGGAGCTATTATTTTAAAAATTCTTTGAGGAGTAGCCCAGATAGTATCGCGAGTTTCAATTTTAGGAGTTCTTCCCTGTTCAATTTCAATAATAAGCATACTCTTGAAACGCCTGAACATTTCATTATTATCTAATTGTTCTTGTGTTATCTGCGGCGTTGTATATAATGGCTCCGTCATAAACATAGTAGAATCCGGCTGATTAAAAAAACTCCTTACCGTTTCTCCTGCTTCACCTTTCCAAATTTCTGTAGGGGCAACAATCAATAATTCATAAGTTACTCCTGTAGATCCCTGTAAAGCAGTTACTTTTTCATAATCGCAAGAATTAAATAATAATGCGATAAATATCAATAAAAATGAATACTTTCTCATATATAATAAATTTACTTTTGCAAAGATAAAAAATTCTCAATTCCTAATTCTTAATTCTCAATTAATTTCCTATCTTTGCAAAAATTTTCTCAAATGGCTAAAGAGGTTAATATTTTTGCCGGTCGCTTTACTGAAAATCTTGGCAGACAAATTGCTGAAAAGTATGGCACCACTCTTGGTAATGTAATTTTTGATGTTTTTTCCGATGGAGAATTTAAACCTTCTTTCGAGCAAAATATCAGAGGACATTCTGTTTACATCGTACAATCTACTTTTCCGCCTGCCGATAATTTAATGGAATTGCTAATGCTTATTGATGCCGCCCGTCGTGCCTCTGCAAAACAAATAATAGCAATCATTCCTTATTTCGGTTATGCGCGTCAAGACAGAAAAGATCAGCCAAGAGTTCCTATTACAGCAAAGTTAATTGCTAATATACTTGCTGCATCCGGTGTTGACCGACTTGTTACTTTAGACCTTCATGCCGACCAGATTCAAGGTTTCTTTGACATTCCTGTAGACCATTTATACGCTTCGTCGGTTTTTGTTCCGATTATTAAGAATCTCGGACTTGATGATATAACTTTTGCATCGCCTGATGCCGGCGGAACCAAAAGAGCGGCTTCTTATGCAAAAGCTTTCGGTACCGATTTCGTTATGTGCTACAAACAAAGATCCAAACCTAATGAGATTGAGAAAATGGCTCTCATTGGAAATGTAAAAAATAGAAATGTTTTACTTTTGGATGATATGATTGATACCGGCGGTACAATAACTCGTGCTGCCAAACTAATCAAAAGTAAAGGTGCGAAAAGTGTTATGGCATTTGCTACACACGCAGTATTATCCGGTAATGCATATAAAACCATTGAGAGTTCTGTTTTCGATAAAGTTTATCTTACCGATTCTATTCCTTTAAAGAAAGAGTCTCCGAAAATAGAAATTGTATCTACTGCGGATTTATTTGCAGAAGTTATTGATAAAATTCAGAAATGTGAATCAGTAAGTTCACTATTTCAATTTTAATATATTATTAATTTAAAAATTATTCAAAATGAAAAGTATCTCATTGAGCGGTTCTTCAAGAAAGAACGTAGGGAAAAAAGATGCAAAAAAAGTTAGAAACGAAGGTATGGTTCCTGCTGTTATTTACGGTGGAAATGAACAACACCACGTTCTTCTTTCAGAAAAAGAATTTTCTAAAGTTCTTTTCACCCCCGAAACTTATGTTATTAATGTTAATGTAGACGGTAAAACAGTACAAACAATCCTTCAAGATGTTCAATATCATCCGGTAAGTGATAAGACTTTACATGCCGATCTTTATGAGATTAATGAAACTAAACCTTTTACTGTTTCCTTACCTATTAAACTAACCGGTACTTCTAAGGGAGTTTTAAGAGGAGGTAAGCTACAACAAAGAATGCGTAAAGTTCGGGTTAACGGATTATTGCACAATTTACCCGATTATATAGAAGTAGACATTACTAATGTTGATGCGGGTTCTCCTATCAGAATTGAAGATATTAAATACGACAATCTTACTTTTATTGATTCGAAACGTAATGTTGTTGTGGATCTTAAATCTTCACGTACAATGGCTGATGAAGAAGGTGCAGAAGGAGCTGAAGAATAATATCTTCATTCTTTTATAAAAAATTGCTTAATATTTAATAAATAAGTTACAAATGACAAATTTTGTAGGACTTTAAAATCTTGCAACTTGTCGTTTGTAACTTATTTTTTTAAAAATTATCAATTAGCAACTAATAATCTGTTCATTTGCTCATTTACAGTAGCAATAAACTCGCTGTAAGTTTTTGGATTATATCTATTATGATAAAATAGTAACATTCCGGCCACACAATAATTCAATTGTTTCTTTATTATTTCAGCAGATTCGGAAGAATATATTTTATTCTTAATACAATAATCAAATTCGTCTTTACACAAATTATTCAGCGAATTATATATTAAATCACAGATATCTTCTTTGTTTACGATATTTCCCATACGTTCTAAAAAGAATAATTCGTATGCTCCCGGATATTCAAGAAAATATTTTATATATAAAATTGATATATCCCTAATTTTGTCTTTCCCATGCAAAGAATTATCAGCACGTTCCAATACAAATTCATTACATTCGTCAACAAAAACCTTTACACTTTCAAAAATCAATTCATTTAGATCTTTGAAATAATTGTATAAACTTGCAAAAGAATAACCGGCATTATCGGCTACACTTCTGACATTAACACTTCTTAATCCTTCCGTTTTCAATAAATTAACTGCAGAGTCGATAAAATATTTTCTTACTCTTTGTTCTTGAATTTCTTTTCTTTTCATTTTAATTATGTTTATTATTTTTAATCTTGCAAAGATACTAAACTTTGTTCAATTACGCAAGTAAAAAATTATTTTTTATTATACAATATTTTTTATTTATATTTGCGTTAATAAATTTAGATAGTGCTTAAATGTTATTCGCAAAATTGAAAACCAATAATTAATTATTAATCATTGAAATATTTAAGTCAATTCTATATTCAAAATTTCATAATTAATAATTATAAATTATACAGATGTTTAAATATAAAGTTTTAATATCATTCTTAATTTTAAATATATCTACATCACTTTTTTCTCAAAACTTAACTCAAATAGACCATATTCAAGAATTTGATGATAATTTGTTTCTTGCAACTACTGAAATACCTTTCGATAGCATTTATTATAAATCAACGGATAATATTCTTATTGAAAAGATTGTATTAGACACTATAGACAGTAAAGATAAGTTTATTAAAATCATTCTTTACGATGATTATTCCTGGGATTATCTTAATTTAAACAAACCTGCTGTTTCCGAAGATGTTTTGCTGAATTATTGGGATACGCAGAAGATTCACTCATACAAAGAACTGTCTTTAAAGTTGTTACCCGATACTATTTACCTTGCACTTGTTGATTCTACCAGCGGGTTTTGTGCGCCTTATATAACAAAAGTAGGTTCTCCGTATTGTTTCAGAGGTAAACGCGAACATAATGGTGTGGATTTATCATTAAAAATCGGCGATACTATCAGAGCTACTTTCGACGGTGTTGTAAGAGTTGCCATGACCTCCAAATCTACCGGTGGTTATGGTAATCTGGTGGTAATCAGACACACTAACGGATTGGAAACTTATTACGGACATATGTCGAAAATTCTTGTTGATACGGCAGAATATGTAAAAGCAGGAGAAGTTATTGGTCTGGGCGGAAGTTCCGGCAGAAGCACCGGTGCTCACCTCCATTTTGAGACGCGTTATTGCGGACAATCTTTCGATCCTCAAAGAATAATTGATTTCGAATCCGGAACACTTAAATCGGATTCTATCGAATTAAAGAAACATTATTTCAGCATATATTCAAACCACAAACAAACCGATGCACAATCGCTTGCCGCATCTAAACGTATTACTCATACTATTAAATCTGGCGACACACTCAGCGGATTAGCTTCGAAATACGGAACTACAATCGACAAAATATGTAAGCTGAATAATATTTCCAAAACAACAACACTTAGAATCGGAAATAAATTGGTGGTAAGATAAGATAGAAATCTGAAAATCCGGAGTTATTGATGATATAATATTATTCTCTATTTTTAATTATCTAAAAGAGCAGCACAAATATATATGCCAAATAACTAACCATCAGCAATCCTCCTCCTACTCTACCTAATCGTCCTTTTTGCAGGAAATCTTTTTTATTGTATTTCAGCATCAGCAATAAGAGCAATAATGCCGTTCCGCACATCCATAATAAATCAATATCAAAACTTCCTTTAATAAATTTTATAGGTTGAATTGTTGCCGACAAACCTATTATACAGAAAACATTAAAGATGTTTGAACCTACGATATTTCCGATTGCAATATCAGATTGTTTTCGAACAGCAGCAATTATCGATGTTACTAATTCCGGTAAACTTGTCCCGAATGCGACAATTGTAATTCCGATAATTCGCTCACTTACACCCAGATCCGATGCAATTACCGTAGCTCCATCAATTAATAAATCGGCACCGGTAGCCAATCCCGCACAAGAAATTATAATAAACATAACAGAAAGCCAGATGGGATATTCTTTCGTACTTTCAACCTCTTGGTTTTCTCCATTCTTTGCTGTTAATACCTGAATACAAATAAAAACAATTAATAAAATAAATCCTATTATTCCTTCAAATCTGCTTATTAATCCGTCTATTGCGGCTAAAAGCAACAACAATGAAGCCAACATCATTATAGGCCAATCTATTCTCAATGTATTCCGTGTTACAGTTAAGGGGAAGATTATAGCTGTAAGTCCCAGAATAAATGCGACATTTGCAATGTTTGAACCAATTACGTTACCCATAGCTATTTCGGAACTACCTATCAAAGCAGCTTTTAAGCTGACGATAAATTCGGGTGCCGAAGTTCCGAAGGCAACAACCGTCATTCCGATGACTAAGGAAGAAATTCTTAATCTTGAAGCAATAGAAGCTCCACCTTTTACTAAAAATTCGCCTCCGGCAAGTAACAGTATCAATCCGCCGATTAATTTTAAATATTCCATCTCTATTTAAACAAAAAAGAGAGTTGTTTTAACTCTCTTTTATCTTATTTTACATTTCATCAAGCAACTCTTCAGGGATTTCCATATTATGGAAAACATTTACAACATCATCGTCATCTTCCAGAACATCTACCAGTTTTAATACTGATCTCGCTTCATCAATACTAACTTTTTCAGTATTGTTAGGAATTCTTACAACTTCGGCGCTGGTAGGTTCAATATTCAATTCTTCCAACTTTGACATCATATTTCCGAAATCTTCAAAACTTGTAGTAATAGTTACAACACCGTCTTCAACATCATAATCCTCAGCTCCGGCATCAATCATTTCAAGTTCAAACTCTTCATTAACATCTACAGCATTAAGCGTAAAAATAGCTTTTCTGTCGAATAGAAAAGCTAATGAACCGTTTTTGCCTAAGCTACCGTTATACTTGTTGAATGCTGCCCTAACGTTAGCAATAGTTCTTTGAAGATTATCCGTGGTACATTCAACAAAGACCGCTATTCCATGCGGAGCATATCCTTCATAGGATACCTCCGTAAAATTAGCGGAATCTTTGTCTTTACCTTTATTAATTGCTCTCTGGATATTATCCTTCGGCATACTAACACCTTTAGCGTTGGCAATTGCCATTCTTAAACGCGGATTACCGTCGGGATCATAGCCACCTTCTTTAACGGCTACCGTAATTTCCTTAATAATTTTTGAAAACATTTTGGAGCGTTTCGCATCGTTAGCTCCTTTTTTTCTCTTGATTGTTGACCATTTATTATGACCGGACATACATCTATTTTTTAAAAATTATTCATTTATCTTAATTCAAAATATGTTTGGCCTATCTCAAACTCTTCGGTAAAAAGATTAATATAATATAAACCTTCCGGCAAAGACTCGGACATATCCAGTTTTTGCCAATCCAAACAAATATTGCTCAAAGTTTCACCAGTATATTTCAAAGTTGATTTTACAGTATATTGTAAAACATTGCCTCTGTATTCAAAAGAATAAATATCACCGGTATCATCAGTAATAATAGTACCGTCAGGCATTGCGATACGAGCATAAACATTTATATTATCTCCTTCAATAAGAGGATTCTCCATTACGGAAAAACACATTCTGATGAGATTAGTACGTTTCGCCTTATCGGTTTTACGTTCTCTGCTTCCTGTTGTATGAAAACACTCGGCATTGATATCGAAAGCTTTAACTGCAGAAGCAAGATTTATTTTTCTTGATAATTCTTCTTTTTCTTTAGCTAACTCTACATTCTTTTTCCTTTCGACTTGAATGTCTTTTTTAATTTGAGTATTTTCTTTTACCAACTCAGCATTAACTGTATATAAAGAATCCATTTGAACTACGTACGACTTAGAAATTTCCTGCAATTGTGTTACTTTTTTACGAATCTTATAATATTCCCATTCAAAGTTTAATAATCGCTTGATTTCTTTAGCCTCAGCATTAATAATACTATCTTTTTCTTCAAGTTGTTTAGCCAATTCACCGTAACTGATTTTTATTTCCTCATGCTGATACATTAAAGAATCTAATTCCATCAGCAATTCCTGGCGTTGATATTCTTTCTCTCCAACTAAACGTTCATATTTACTTTTTGTTGATGAGAAGATAATAATTAAGACAACTATTGCTATAAGTAAAACAGCTAAAACAATATAAATAATTGGTTTAATTGATTTTTTATTACTATTAACTGATTCTGCCATAACCTTAAGATTTAATTATTATGCTTGACCTGCCGGGCCGTTGAAAGGAATCGTAAACTGATCTTTACCGTCGTTTTCAGCAACTTTACCATGCTTAGCTTCAAATTTCTGCATATTATCTTGCAATGCACGCATTAATCTTTTAGCATGTTGAGGAGTGAGGATAATTCTTGATTTAACCTTCGCTTTCGGAACTCCGGGCATCATCTTAACAAAATCGATGATAAATTCGGAGTTAGAATGAGTGATGACAGCAAGATTGGAATAAATTCCCTCTGCTATTTCATCACTTAATTCTATATTTACTCTATTTTCAGGATTCTCATTCATAGAAAATATTTTTATTGTGAAATTGTTATTTCATTTCTATTATCGCTAACCTCACTATCATAAGCTTTTTCAAGTTCAGACAGAGTATCTTTAGATGTAACAATGAGTTTGCTATATCTGCGCAAACCTGTTCCGGCAGGTATTTTACCACCTACAATAACATTTTCTTTCAAACCTAACAAGTAATCGCTTTTTGCCCTAATAGATGCATCCGTTAATACTTTTGTAGTTTCTTGGAAAGAAGCCGCAGAAATCCAACTGTTTGTTTGAAGCGATGCTCTGGTAATACCTTGTAATATTTGTTTTGCGGTTGCAGGTTTGGCAATACGCGATTGCATTGCTTTTTTATCTCGGCGTTTCAATAAAGAATTTTCTTCTCTGAAATCACGTGCGCTGATAATCTGACCGACTTTATATTTTTCTGAATCGCCGGCGTCTTCAATAACTTGTTTTCCGTAAATCCAATCGTTTTCTTCATTGAAATCAATACGATTTATCAAGTCACCTTCTAAGAATTTTGTATCGCCCGGATCCTCAACTTCAACCTTACGCATCATTTGTCTTACAATAACTTCAAAATGTTTATCATTAATTTTTACACTTTGCAAACGATAAACTTCCTGAATTTCATTAACTATATACTCTTGCACTTTCATCGGACCTTTAATAGCCAGAATATCTGCAGGAGTCATAGCGCCTTCGGATAAAGGTGTACCGGCTTTTACATAATCGTTTTCCTGAGCAAGAATTTGTTTAGTTGTAGGAATCAAATATTTTTTAACTTCACCTGTTTTTGATGTGATAATTACCTCTCTATTACCGCGTTTCGGTTTTTTAGAGAATGTAACAATACCGTCAATTTCCGAAACAACTGCAGGTTCCGATGGATTTCTTGCTTCAAATAATTCGGTTACTCGAGGAAGACCTCCGGTGATATCACCTGATTTACCCAAAACTCTCGGAATCTTAACAAGAATATCACCGGCTTTAATTTTAGTATTATCTTCAACGGTAATACGAGCGCCAACCGGTAAATCGAAACTTTTAATTAAGGAACCGTCAGGACTTAAAATGTTAATAATCGGAGCTTTTAGTTTTTGTTTACTTTCGATAATAACTCTATCGGTAAATCCTGTTTGTTCGTCGGTTTCGGAACGATATGTAACACCTTCGATTACAGATTCGAAACTAACCTTACCGGCAACGTCGGAGATAATGCTTGCATTATAAGCATCCCATTCACAAATTAAATCGCCTTTTTTAATAGTTTGTCCCGATTTTACATAGAGTTTAGAACCGTAAGGAATATAAGCAGATGTTAGAACTATACCGGTATTTTGATTAACGATTTTCATTTCGGCTGAACGGCCGATAACGACATCATATTTGCTTTTATCTTTTGCTTCGTAAGGAACGTATCTTAATTCTTCTATTTCTAAAAGACCGTCGTATTTGGCAATAATTGATGACTCGCTACCTATATTACTTGCGGTACCCCCAACGTGGAAAGTACGCAGAGTAAGCTGAGTACCGGGTTCACCGATGGATTGTGCAGCAATAACGCCGACAGCTTCACCAATTTGAACCATTTTTGAAGTTGATAAGTTACGTCCGTAACATTTCGCACAAACACCACGTTTAGATTCGCATGTTAGTACCGAACGGATTTCGACACCTTCAATACCGGATTCCTCAATTTGCAATGCAGCTTCATCATTAATTTCTTGACCTGCCTTAATAATAATTTCTCCCGAATGAGGATGATAAACATCGTGCAAGGTAACTCTACCTATTATTCTATCGGAAAGTCTCTCTATAATATTTTCATTTTTCTTAAGAGCAGTGATAGTCAGTCCGCGCAAAGTACCGCAATCGTCTTCCGCAATAATTGCATCTTGAGCAACATCAACCAAACGACGGGTAAGGTAACCGGCATCAGCTGTTTTCAAAGCGGTATCGGCAAGACCCTTACGCGCACCGTGAGTAGAGATAAAGTATTCAAGAACCGACAAACCTTCTTTAAAGTTGGATAAAATCGGATTTTCAATAATTTCACCTCCTGATGCTGTAGATTTTTGTGGTTTCTGCATAAGACCTCTCAATCCGGAAAGCTGACGAATCTGATCTTTAGATCCACGAGCACCGGATTCAATCATCATCCATACAGGATTAAAACCTTGTCTATCAGAAGAAATAGTTTTAACCAAATCATCAGTAATTTTGGTAGTTACATTACCCCAAACATCAATAACTTTATTATATCTTTCATTATTGGTAATCCAACCATTATTATACTCATCCCAAATATTATCAACTTCTTCATTAGCTTTAGCAATAATTACTGCTTTACTTGCAGGAATAATAACATCACTGAGATTGAAAGACAAACCTCCTTCGAAAGCCATTTTATAACCAAGATGTTTAATATCATCTAAGAATTGAGCTGTTCTTGATGTTCCGGTTTTCTTCAAAATTTCACCGATGATATCTCTTAAATGCTTTTTAGTTAAAAGAGCATTGATAAAAGGATAATTTTCAGGTACAACCTGATTGAACAATACTCGTCCGACAGTAGTTGTTATACGCTCTTCTTTCTTGGTTTCGAAATTTTTGATTCTTACCTGAATACGTGCATGAAGAGCGACTCTTTTTTCATTATAAGCGATAATAACTTCTTCCGGAGAATAGAAAACATGATTTTCTCCCAAAACTTTTTCCTCAGATGTACTAAGTTTTTCTTTAGTCATATAATACAATCCGAGAACCATATCTTGCGACGGTACAGTAATAGGAGCACCATTTGCCGGATTAAGAATATTGTGAGACGCTAACATAAGAAGTTGAGCTTCTAAAATTGCAGCATTACCCAATGGCACGTGAACCGCCATCTGATCTCCGTCAAAATCGGCATTGAATGCGGTACATGCAAGCGGGTGCAATTGAATTGCCTTACCTTCAATAAGTTTCGGTTGAAATGCCTGAATCCCCAAACGGTGCAAAGTAGGTGCACGGTTTAGTAGAACAGGATGACCTTTAAGAATATTTTCAAGGATATCCCAAACAACCGGTTCTTTTCTATCAACAATTTTTTTAGCTGATTTTACAGTTTTTACAATACCTCTTTCAATAAGTTTTCTTATGATGAATGGTTTATATAATTCGGATGCCATTTCTTTTGGTAATCCGCATTCACTTAATTTAAGTTCAGGACCGACAACGATAACCGAACGACCGGAATAGTCGACACGTTTACCGAGAAGGTTTTGACGGAAACGTCCTTGTTTACCTTTCAAGCTGTCGCTTAAAGATTTAAGAGCGTTATTTGCTTCAGTACGAACAGTTGAAGATTTTCTTGAATTATCTAATAGAGAATCTACAGCTTCTTGTAACATACGTTTCTCATTACGCATAATTACATCAGGAGCTTTAATTTCAACTAATCTTTTAAGACGATTATTACGAATAATAACTCTTCTGTACAAATCATTCAAGTCGGAAGTAGCAAATCTACCGCCATCCAAAGGTACTAACGGGCGAAGTTCCGGAGGAATAACAGGCACAACTTTAATTATCATCCATTCCGGTCTATTAACTTTCTTGGAATTAGCTTCTCTGAAGGCTTCAAAAACATGAAGACGTTTCAGTGCCTCAGCTTTTCTTTGTTGTGAAGTTTCAGTATTTGCAGCATGGCGAAGTCTGTAAGACTCTTTATCCAAGTCAAGCATGCGGAGAAGATCATAGATTGCTTCCGCACCCATTTTTGCTACGAATTTATCCGGATTTTCATCTTCAAGGTATTGATTTTCTGCAGGAAGATTTTTTACTATATTATAATATTCTTCTTCTGTCAGAAAATCCATAAATTTACTGCCGTTTACATCTTCATTAGCAACAACACCCGGATTAATTACAACATATTTTTCATAATAAATTATGCTGTCTAATTTTTTAGTTTGTAATCCGAGTAATGCCCCTATTTTATTAGGTATTGAACGAAAATACCAAATATGTGCTACCGGGACTTCGAGTTGGATATGTCCCATTCTATCGCGGCGAACTTTCTTTTCAGCAACTTCAACACCGCAACGGTCACATACAATACCTTTATATCTTATTCTTTTATATTTTCCACAATGACATTCCCAATCTTTAACCGGACCGAAAATCCTCTCACAGAATAAACCGTCTTGTTCGGGTTTATATGTTCTGTAATTAATTGTTTCCGGTTTAAGCACTTCGCCGTAAGAACGTTCGAGTATAGATTCGGGTGATGCTAAACTTATGGTTATTGATTTGAAATCATTAACAAGTTGTGTTTCACTTTTGTAAGCCATTTATAATGTTGTTTTAAGTGATTCTATATTTATTAATCAAATGATATATCTAATCCTAGACATCTCAGTTCATGAACAAGGACGTTAAAAGATTCCGGTAATCCCGGTTTCGGCATTACATCACCTTTTACAATAGCTTCATAAGCCTTTGCCCTGCCTTGTACGTCGTCGGATTTAACAGTAAGAATTTCCTGAAGAATATTAGATGCTCCGAAAGCTTCTAAAGCCCAAACTTCCATTTCTCCAAAACGTTGTCCTCCGAATTGAGCTTTACCGCCGAGAGGTTGTTGTGTAATCATTGAGTAAGGACCAATTGAACGGGCATGCATCTTATCATCAACCATATGATGAAGCTTAATCATATAAATATAACCGACAGTAGCGGGCTGGTCAAACCGTTCACCTGTTCCGCCGTCATACAAATATACTTTTCCGTTTTCCGGCAAATTCGCTTCCTTCATTAATGTATTTACTTCATCCAAAGAAGCACCGTCAAAAATAGGAGTAGCAAATTTTAATCCTAACTCATGGCCTGCCCAACCGAGAACAGTTTCATAAATCTGTCCCAAATTCATACGAGAAGGCACACCCAAAGGATTAAGAACAATATCAACCGGTGTTCCATCTTCCAAAAACGGCATATCTTCTTCTCTAACAATTTTAGAAACAATACCTTTATTACCGTGACGTCCAGCCATTTTATCACCTACTCTCAATTTACGTTTCTTAGCAACATAAACTTTAGCAAGTTGAACTATATCGCTTGGTAATTCATCTCCAACAGAAGCAACAAATTTCTCACGGTTATATCTACCGAGAATTTCTTTATATTTCTGATTGTAATTATTTATTAATTCTTTAACAAGTTCATTTTTATTTTCATCGCTCGTCCATCTGTTAGGATTAACATTAGTATAATCAACAGACGACAAGTTTTTCAAATTGAACTTGGTTTTTCTTGGAATTATTTCTTCTTTATAATGATTGTAAATGCCTTGCGATGTTTTTCCGTTAACAATTGTCGACATTTTATCAACCATTACATTATGAAGTGCTTTTACCTCTTTATTAAAACCAACGTCTAAAGTATCAAGAATTTCTTTTTCTTTAGTACGTGTTTTACGATTTTTAATAGCTTTAGAGAAAAGTTTCTTATCTATTACTACGCCTTTCATAGAAGGTGGTGCCTTAAGAGATGCATCTTTAACATCACCTGCTTTATCACCGAATATGGCTCTTAACAGTTTTTCTTCAGGAGTAGGATCGCTTTCTCCCTTAGGAGTAATCTTACCTATTAATATATCACCTTCAACAATTTCAGCACCTATTCTGATAAGACCGTTTTCATCAAGATCTTTAATAGCTTCTGCACTAACATTAGGAATATCATTAGTTAATTCCTCAATACCTCTTTTGGTATCACGAACTTCAAGAGTAAATTCTTCAATATGTACTGACGTGAAAATATCTTCTTTCAATACTTTCTCCGAAATAACTATAGCATCCTCAAAATTATAACCTTTCCAAGGCATGAATGCAACTTTAAGATTCCTTCCCAAAGCAAGTTCACCTTGTTGAGTAGCATAACCTTCGCAAAGTGCCTGTCCTTTAACAACTTTCTCGCCTTTCTTAACAATCGGGCGCAAGTTTATTGAAGTACTTTGATTTGTACGTTGGAATTTAGTGAGATTATATGATTTAATAGGACTATTGAAAGAAATCAGATTTTCTGTTTCGTTACGATCATATTCAATAGTAATAGATTTAGCATCGACATAAGTAACTACACCGCTTCCTTCAGCACTAAACAGTACTCTTGAATCTGTTGCAACGGCTTTTTCTATACCTGTACCTACAATGGGCGATTCAGGATTCAATAAAGGAACCGCTTGACGCATCATGTTCGATCCCATCAAAGCACGGTTAGCATCATCATGTTCAAGAAAAGGAATTAATGAAGCTGCTATAGAGGCAATTTGATTTGGAGCAACGTCAATCAAGTCTACCTGCTCTTTTGAAACAATAGGATAATCAGCTTGATGACGGGCTTTAATTCTATTTTCAAGAATATTACCTTTATTATCGATTTTGGTTTGTGCTTGCGCTATGATTTTTTCTTCTTCTTCTTCAACACTCATGTATTTAATATCTTGTTCAATACAAACTCTACCGTCAACAACAGGAAGGTAGGGTGTTTCAATAAATCCTAATCTATTAATACGAGCATAAACACAAAGAGAAGAAATCAATCCGATATTCGGACCTTCGGGAGTTTCAATAGTACAAAGACGACCATAGTGAGTATAGTGAACGTCACGCACTTCGAAGCCCGCATGCTCGCGGGTAAGACCGCCCGGACCTAAAGCCGAGATTCTTCTTTTGTGAGTAAGTTCAGATAACGGATTTGTTTGATCCATAAATTGAGACAATTGATTAGTCCCAAAGAATGAGTTAATTACAGACGATAAAGTTTTCGCATTTATAAGTTCCGAAGGAGTGAACACTTCATTATCGCGAACATTCATACGTTCTTTAATAGTGCGTGTCATTCTTAACAAACCTACAGCAAATTGGTTGAATAATTGTTCTCCAACAGTTCTGATACGACGATTACTCAAGTGATCAATATCATCAACATCAGCTTTAGAGTTAATAAGTTCAATTAAATATTTGATAATTGATATAATATCTTTTTTGGTAAGAATTCTAATATCCATTGGGATATCTAATTCTAATTTTTTATTGATTTTATATCTACCTACTTCACCGAGGTCGTATCTTTTATCTGAAAAGAAAAGTTTTTCAATTACGCTACGGGCTGTTTCTTCGTCAGGAGGCTCAGCATTACGTAATTGTCTATATATAAACTCAATAGCTTCTTTTTCGGAATTAGCCGTATCTTTTTGCAAAGTATTAAAGATTATTGAGTAATCAATAGCATCAGGTTGGTCTTTATGCAGAAGTATTGTTTTTACTCCGGCATCAAGAATTAAGTCGATATGTTCATTTTGTAAAACCGTCTCACGCTCGATGATAACATCGGTACGTTCGATAGAAACGACTTCTCCGGAATCTTCGTCAACAAAGTCTTGCACCCAAGGTCTAACAACACGGGCTGCTAATTTTCTACCAAGAACACGTTTCAATCCGGCTCTTGAAACTTTTACTTCTTCAGCGAGGTCAAAGATTTCAAGAATATCTTTATCGGTTTCGTAACCAATTGCTCTAAGCAAAGTTGTTACGGGTAATTTCTTTTTTCTATCAATATACGCATACATTACGTTATTGATATCGGTTGTGAATTCCATCCAAGAACCTTTGAACGGTATAATTCTCGCCGAATAAAGTTGTGTGCCATTAACGTGGTTGTGTGTTCCGAAGAATACGCCGGGTGAACGGTAAAGCTGCGAAACAACAATACGCTCTGCTCCATTGATACAAAACGTACCGCGTGGAGTCATATACGGAATCATTCCGAGATAAACATCTTGAACAATAGTTTCAAAATCTTCGTGTTCGGGGTCTGTGCAGTAAAGTTTCAATTTTGCCTTTAAAGGAACACTATAAGTTAATCCTCTTTCAAAACATTCTTCAATAGAGTATCTTGGGGGATCAACGTAGTAGTCGATAAATTCCAAAACAAAATTGTTTCTGGCGTCATTAATTGGAAAATTTTCTGCAAAAACCTTATAAAGTCCTTCATTTTGTCGGTTTTCCGGATTGCAATTCAGTTGAAAGAAATCCTGAAATGATTTTAGCTGAATATCAAGGAAGTCGGGATATTCAGCTTTAATTTTGGTTTTACCAAAATTAATTCTAGTTGATTTTTTGGTATCCAATTTTTTAATAGAATTAAGTTATAATAAATAATATAAATGAAGTAAAGAACAGATAAAACAAGAAATAGACGCATAGCAATCCCATACGGTTTTGCAACGTCTATTTCTTATGTAGATGTATAAAGTTTATTTAACTTCAATTTCAGCGCCGGCTTCAGTTAAAGATGCTCTCAAGTTTTCTGCTTCATCTTTAGGAATGCCTTCTTTTATTGCTGTAGGAGCGGAATCAACAAGAGCTTTAGCTTCTTTAAGTCCTAAACCTGTGAGTTCTTTTACTAATTTAACTACATCAAGTTTTTTATCTCCAGCGCTTTTAAGAATAACATCAAATTCTGTTTTTTCAACTACTGCTGCTGCGCCTTCACCGGCTGCTGGTGCTGCTACTGCTACTGCTGCTGCAGGTTCAATACCGTACTCATTTTTAAGAATCTCTGCAAGTTCATTAACCTCTTTTACGGTTAAATTTACTAACTGTTCTGCAAATGCTTTTAAGTCTGCCATTTTATTTATTTTTTAGTTTGATTTTTTGATAATTTAATTAAGATATTTTTTTATTCCGGTTTATTGGAAAGAGTTTCAAGGATACCGCTAATCTTATGTCCGCCGGATTGTAATGCTGAAATAACATTTCGAGCCGGAGATTGAAGTAAGAATATAATATCCCCAATAAGTTCGTTTTTAGATTTAATATCACTTAATACTTTAAGATTTTCATCTCCAATATAAATACTCTCCTGAACATAAGCACCCTTAAGAATAGGTTTATTTAAGTTTCTTCTTACTTCGCGGATAAGTTTTGCTGGAAGATTACTTGTACTAGCAAACATAAGAGCAGTATGACCTTTGAGTACTGTTGTCAATTCTCCGAAGTCAACTGTTGATTGTTCCATCGCTTTTCTCAACAAGGCATTTTTTACAACCATAAGTTGTACTTCTTGTTGAAAACAAATACGACGTAAGTTACTAGTATCAGATGCATTAAGTTCACCGATATCTGCTAAATAGATAACACTGTTAGTATTGAGCATTTCGGTGAGTTCAGCGATAAAAGCACTTTTATTTTCTTTTTTCATTTCTCACTAAATTTTTAATACTACATTGTTATACTTTTAATATCTATTTTTACACCGGGACTCATAGTGCTGGAAACATAAACGCTTTTCATATATGTTCCTTTAGCAGCTGTAGGTTTTAATTTTATTATCGTGGTTAAAACCTCACGAGCATTGTCAATAAGTTTTTCTCTATCGAAAGATACCTTACCTATTGCCGTATGAATAATACCGTATTTGTCAACTTTAAAGTCGATTTTACCGGCTTTAACTTCATCTACAGCCTTGCCGACATCCATTGTTACCGTTCCTGTTTTAGGATTCGGCATCAATCCGCGAGGACCTAATATACGGCCTAAAGGGCCAATTTTAGGCATCACGCTCGGCATGGTAATTACTACATCAACATCAGTCCAACCTTCTTTAATTTTTTGGATGTATTCATCAAGTCCAACATAGTCAGCACCTGCTGCTCTTGCTTCATCCTCTTTTTCGGGAGTACATAAAACCAATACTCTTTTAACTTTTCCTGTTCCGTGAGGTAATGTAACAGTACCTCTAACCATTTGGTTAGCTTTACGAGGGTCAACACCCAATCTTACATCAACATCAACGGAAGCATCAAACTTAGTATAAGTAATATTTTTTACTACGTCAAAAGCTTCACTTAAAGAATATGCCTTTTGTTGATCAAATTTCGAAAGAGCTTCTTGCTGTTTCTTTGATAATTTAGCCATTCTTGTTGTTTTTTAAAATTCGACTTTATTATTTGGCAAACGGGTTTTCCCCTTTTATTGTTACGCCCATACTACGAGCAGTACCAGCTACCATTCTCATGCTAGATTCAACTGTAAAAGAGTTCATATCTTGCATTTTGTCAGTTGCTATTTCTTTTACTTGATCCCAAGTTATACTACCAACTTTTTTTCTGTTGGGTTCAGCGGAACCTTTCTTAATCTTTGCAACTTCCAATACTTGAACGGCTACGGGAGAAGTCTTAACTATAAAAGAAAAGGATTTGTCTTTAAAAACGGTAATAACTACAGGTAATACCTTACCGGCTTTATCTTGTGTTCTACCGTTGAATTGCTTGCAAAACTCCATAATGTTAACACCTCGAGCACCTAAAGCAGGTCCAATTGGTGGTGAAGGATTTGCAGCACCTCCTTTGATCTGTAATTTAATATAGCCACTAATTTCTTTTGCCATTTTAAATAATTTTTATTTGATTTAATTTATATTGTCGGAATTTAATTTAACAATATCCAAAACTCACTTATTCTTTAGATACTTGCATAAATCCTAATTCCAACGGTGTTTTTCTGCCAAAGATTTTTACCATAACTTTCAACTTCTTCTTTTCTTCGTTGATTTCTTCGATTACTCCGCTGAAGCTGTTGAATGGCCCATCCGTAACAGTTACCGTCTCGCCTACAATAAAAGGAATATTGATATCTTCTCCTTGCTCAGAGAGCTCGTCGACTTTACCTAATAGTCTATTTACTTCGGCAGGACGTAATGGTTGTGGTAGATCTTTTGTCCCCAGAAAACCCATAACATCGGGAATATTCTGAATATAACCGATGATTCTAGAATCGAGATAAGCTTCAATTAAAACATATCCGGGAAAATAATTTCTCTCCTTAATAATTTTTTTTCCGTTTCTTACCTGATATACTTTTTCCGTAGGAATAAGCACCTGAGTAATATGATCACGTAAATCTTCGCGGCGAGCAAGATCATTATCCAAATATTGTTTTACTCTTTTCTCTTTTCCGCTGATAGCCCTAACAACATACCAATTTTTTACAGGGTCGTTCATTGTCAAAAAGATTAAACTAAGTTATAAAACAGTTCTAATAATTTTTCAAAAGAAATATCCATCAAGAATACTGCAAGAGCAATAATCAGGGAAGCAATGGAAACAACTATTGCACTGTTTTGCAATTCTTGCCAAGTTGGCCATGATGTTTTATTTTTTAATTCATCATAACACTCGACAATATAACTAACCACTTTATTTTTCTTTGCCATTTTTCATTTGTTTTTGCACGGGTGGTAAGACTCGAACTCACAACCAATGGTTTTGGAGACCACTACTCTACCAATTGAGCTACACCCGTTTACCAAAAATATTGCAGAAGAAAGATATTCCGGATTATCCCGGAACATCTTTGACCACAATACTTAATTTATATAGATTATTAATCTAAAATTTCAATTACCTGACCAGCACCAACTGTTCTACCACCTTCACGGATAGCAAAACGTAAGTTCATGTTCAAAGCTATTTCACTGATTAACTCTACTTCTATTGTGAGGTTGTCACCTGGCATAACCATTTCAACTCCTTCAGGAAGTGTGATTTCTCCGGTTACGTCAGTAGTTCTGAAGTAGAATTGAGGACGATATTTATTATGGAATGGAGTATGACGTCCACCTTCTTCTTTCTTAAGAATATAAACTTGTCCTTTGAATTTTTTATGAGGTTTGATTGATCCCGGAGCTCCGATAACCATACCGCGACGGATTTCATCTTTATCTACACCTCTCAATAGTAAACCTGCATTATCACCTGCTTCACCACGGTCTAATATCTTACGGAACATTTCAACACCTGTAACAACAGATTTTAATTTTTCTGCTCCAAGACCAATGATATCAACTGGCTCACCGGTTTTGATAACACCTGATTCAATTCTTCCAGTTGCAACTGTACCACGACCTGTAATTGAAAATACGTCTTCAACAGGCATTAAAAATGGTTTGTCAATTTCTCTCGGAGGTAATGGAATCCAAGTATCGCAAGCATCTAATAATTCATGAATTTTTTCAACCCATTTAGGTTCTTTGTTCAAGCCACCTAATGCAGAACCTTGAATAACAGGAGTATTATCACCATCGAAACTATAGAAACTTAATAAGTCTCTGATTTCCATTTCAACTAATTCTAATAACTCTTCATCGTCAACTAAGTCAACTTTATTCATGAAAACAACTATTTTTGGCACACCAACTTGGCGAGCCAAAAGGATATGTTCGCGAGTTTGTGGCATAGGACCGTCTGTAGCCGCCACAACTAAGATAGCTCCATCCATTTGAGCCGCACCAGTTACCATGTTTTTAACGTAATCGGCGTGACCAGGACAGTCAACGTGTGCATAGTGTCTATTTTGTGTTTGATATTCAACATGAGCAGTATTAATAGTAATACCTCTCTCCTTTTCTTCAGGAGCCGCATCAATTGTATCAAATGATTTAAATTCAGCTAAACCACTATCTTGTAGTGTTAAAGTGATTGCTGCTGTTAATGTCGTTTTACCGTGGTCAACGTGACCAATCGTACCAATATTAACGTGTGGTTTAGTACGAACAAATGATTCTTTTGCCATTTTATTAATATTTAAGTTTTGTGGATTATTATTTTAATTTAATTTATTTTTTTTAACGAGCCATTGATGAGATTTGAACTCATGACCTCTTCCTTACCAAGGAAGTGCTCTACCCCTGAGCTACAATGGCTTTTGAGCGGGAGACGGGGATCGAACCCGCTACCTACAGCTTGGAAGGCTGTCGCTCTACCAGATGAGCTACTCCCGCTATCAAAAAAAAAGAATGAACCCGTCATTCTTTTGTGGGAGGAGGTGGATTCGAACCACCGTAGGCTTCGCCAACAGATTTACAGTCTGCCCCATTTGACCGCTCTGGTATCCTCCCGTGTTTACTCATTGGAGCCGATGGACGGACTCGAACCGCCGACCGGCTGATTACAAATCAGCTGCTCTACCAACTGAGCTACATCGGCAACATGTCAAACACAGTATTTTCTACAGTGCCTTTTTTCACTCAAAAAGGACTGCAAAGATATAGCATTTTTTTTAATTGTGCAATTTTTTTAGAAAAAATTTTATTTTTATTTTCCCGTTACTTTTTCTTTACGTTTAACTAATTGTCTCCTAATAGCTTCTATACAACCGTCTATCGCTTCTTCAAATGTATCACATTGCTTTTTAGCAAAAATATCCTCACCCGGAACTAAAAACTTGACTTCCGAGACCTTATTTTCTATCTTTTCTTTGGCATCTAATTTTAAAATTACTTCAGCTCCTAGTACTCGATCATACAAATTCGCCAACTTAGAAACTTTTTTCTCAATAAATTCTTCTAATTTTACGTCTGCTTTAAATCCAACAGCATTAATGTTAATCGTAATCATAATTTTAATTTTTTGGTTATACCTTTTATATATTATTAGAATTATAGATATTAAGCCCTCGGGTGAGTATGCTTATATACCTCTTTCATCTGTTCAATATTATTATGAGTATAAATCTGTGTTGCCGCCAAAGACGAATGTCCTAACAACTCTTTCACAGTATTTATATCGGCACCTTTGTTTATTAATAACGTTGCAAAAGTGTGTCGTAATATATGCGGGCTTCGTTTTATTTTAAAAGTAACCCGATTTAACTCTTTCTTAACAATTCTATAAATTAATTTGGAATATGGCTTATAACCCTTATTCGATAAAATAAAATAATCATTATTATTCATCATCCCGAAACGTTCTACTCTATATTGAAAATACTCTTCAATCTCAACCTTAATCATATCGGTTAAAGGTAAAATCCTTTCTTTACTTCTCTTTCCCATTACTTTAATCAATTTCGAACTTAAGTCAATATCCCCGACTTTCAAAGAAACTAATTCCGAACATCTGACTCCGGTTCCCACTAATATCATTATGACCATCCTGTCGCGTAAAGATTCAAAGTTTTTTTCATCACAATCAACGCTTCTGATCAAATCTTCCAGCTCTTTAAATGATATAAACTCAGGCAGATTCTTGTCTCTTTTTAAACTTAGAATGTCAACGGCAGGATTATTGGAAATTAATTTCTTTTTATAAGCAAATCGATAAAAAGATTTTACACATGATATTTTTCTGTTTATACTGGTCTTAATCATACCTGATTCTACCAGGCTAACAACCCATGATCTGAGCATATTATATGAAACTTTATCAATATGATCTATCTCATAATATTCATTAATATATATTCGAAAATCATTTATGTCTCTTTGATAAGCGATAATTGTATGCTCAGAGTACCTTTTTTCATATTTTAAGTATGAAACGAAATTTTCTATAGTATTGATAAACGATAATTTATCCATATAAAAATTATTCCGGTAAATTTTCGATAAAGATAATCAAAAATCTACCGGAATCCAAATTTTTTACGCTTAGTCTTTAATAAAAATTATAAATAATATAATTTTTATTAATTAAGCATTTTCTTGCATAGTTCTCAGATGCTGAACATAAGTTGCTTTGATTTTTTGCTCACGTTTTACAACGGATGGTTTTGTGAATTTTTGACGACTTCTCAATTCTTTCACAACTCCCATTTTTTCAAACTTTCTTTTCAGCTTCTTTAAGGCTTTGTCAATGCTTTCGCCTTCTTTTACTGGAACTATAATCATAATTAATACCTCTTTCGTTTTAAATTATTAATACTTAAAATTGGGATGCAAAGATATAAATATTTTTTGAATCAGATGGTTTTTAGAAAAATATTTTTGTATTCAACGACTTTGTTTCAAAAGTTCAAAGACATTACATAGAACAAAATTTATTTTTCATAAACTTATCGTTGAAATAATATCGCATCTAAAATTTTATTTACTTTTTACCTTCCGTTCTTCAACTTCTCATTCAAAAAATTCGTAACCATAGTATACAAATGCAATGAAGTATTTCCTCCTCTAATGCCGTGATTTCTGTTCGTGTAAAGCATATAATCGAAATGTTTATTCGCCTGGACTAACATTTCCGCAAATTCCACAGCATTTTGAACATGAACATTATCATCAGCGGTACCATGAATCAAGAGTAAGTTTCCTTGCAAATCTTTAGCATTGGTTATAGGAGAATTGTCATCATATCCGCTTGGATTTTCCTGTGGAGTACGCATATATCTTTCTGTATAAATATTATCGTAATATCTCCAATTTGTCACCGGTGCAATTGATACTCCTGCTTTGAATATTCCATCACCCTTTTCGAGACACAAAGCAACCATAAAGCCGCCGTAACTCCATCCCCAAATAGAAATATTATCTTCGTCAACATAAGATAAGGTGGTTAAATATTTTGCAGCTTCAATCTGGTCGTCAGATTCGTATTTGCCAAGTTGCAAATATGTACACTTTTTAAATTCTTCCCCTCTACCTCCTGTACCACGGGGGTCAACACAAACAATTAAATACCCTTGTTGACTCAAATAATTATACCAATCAAACGACCATTTATCAACTACCGAACGAGAATTGGGACCGCTATATTGAGTCATAACAACAGGATATTGTTTATATTCATTAAAATCAATAGGCTTTATCATATATCCATTTAACTCATCTCCGTTTGAAGTTGTAAATTTGAAAAACTCTTTAGTATTATATTCATATTCATTAACTTTAGCTAAATACTCTTTATTATCTTCAAGTACTCTAATCAATTTTCCCGTAGCTTCGTGCAACGTTATATAATAAGGTGTAGATGAATTTGAGAAATAATTAATATAGTATTTAAATCCTGTAGAAAAAACCGGAATATTAGTTCCGTCGCCTTTGGTTAATCGTGTACGTTTCTTACCATCTATTCTTATTGAATACAAGTTATTTTTTATAGGTGAGCCTTCGAATGAAGTATAATAAATAGTTTTATTTGCCGAATCATAGCCCAAATATTCTTCCACATCCCATTCACCTGCAGTAATTTGTTGCAGAACCTTAGTTTTGATATTATATTTATAGATATGCATATAACCGCTACATTCACTGGTTAAAATAATGTTTTCATCATCAATATAATCAACATTATCATAAACAGATTCATCAATATAATATTCGTTCTCTTCTGTATAAACCACTTCTGATTTTCCGGTGGTAGCGTCTGTAAATAATATTTCAAATTTATTTTGCAGTCTGTTCACTCTGAAAATACTTAAAATATTTTTCTTTGCCCATTTTATCCTTGGAATATATTGATCGGCTTCTTCTCCGACATCAGCTTTTACAGTTTTTTTCGCATCAATATTATAAATATACACTTCAACTAAAGAGTTATCTTCACCGGCTTTTGGATATTTAAATGTTGAATTATGCGGATAAAGAGCATATTCCTCGTAAGCCGGTTTTGCACCACGAAACATGGTCATATTAAACATTTTGACATCTGTTTCATCAAATCTCATGTAAGCTATATTTTTACTATCAGGAGACCAATCAAAAGCCTTATTAAACCCAAATTCTTCTTCATAAACCCAGTCGGGTGCTCCGTTAATAATATAATTGAATTTTCCATCGCCAGTAATTTGTGTTTCAACAAGAGTCTCACTATCAACAACAAAAAGATTATTTTCTCTAACAAAAGCAATTTTTTTACCATCGGGAGAAAAAGCTCCTAATTGCTGTCTTCCATTTTCAGAAAGTGGTTTTATCGTATTATTAGTTAAATCAACTACATAATAATCTGCAGTGTAAGACCTTCTATAAATATATTCCACATTAGTTGTAATTAGTATTTTCTTTTCATCACCACTAAACTCATAAGATTGAATAGAAAGGGTATTTTTATCCGAATTATTTATGTTGTATAAAGTATCCGTCACTTTTCCTGTAGCGTAAGAATATTTAACTATAAGTTTTTCTTGTTCCAAGGTAGTATAATATTTACCGTCATTCATTGAGTTAATCCCATAAACAGATTTTTGTCTGAATGTATAATTCTTAAAGAAATCTTCAAGAGTAAGTTGCTTCTGTCCTATCAATAAAATTGGGAGGCATAATAAAACGATTATAAGTGAATTTCTTTTCATATAATATTTATTTAAAATTTATCTGATCTTTTTTAGAAAAAAAAAGCCGCAACAATAATGTTGCGGCTTTAACTTTTTATTTATAAATTATTGTTTGTCGATGAAAGATATTTCAATTTCAACTCTACGGTTTTTAGCACGACCGTCTTTTGTATTATTTGGTGCTACGGGTTTACGAGAACCTTCATAATCAAGTGAAATAACTCTATCATTAACACCTTTTTCAACTAAATAATTCTTAACGCTTTTAGCTCTTTGTAATGACAATGGATCATTAATTTTATCATTACCTGTAGCATCAGCATGACCAATTATATATATATTTCTTGGTTTATTATTTTTACTAAGTGCTATTACATACTCATCTAAGAATTTCTTAGCTTCGTCTTTAAGAGTAGCTTTATTAGTATCAAAGTGTACACCATCTAACATTTCGTATTTAAGTGCACCTTCTGGACAACCATTGAACTCAATAGTACCTGGCAAATCAGGACATTCGTCTATATCATCAGGAATACCGTCACCATCTCTATCCATTATGAAATATGATTCCGGACAACCTTTGAATTTTTCAAGACCTGCTTCTTCAGGACAAAGATCAAGATGATCAGGAATACCGTCGCCATCCGTATCTGGGCAACCGTTAAATTTAGCTAAACCTGCTACATCCGGGCATTCATCTAATTTATCAATGATACCGTCACCATCTCTATCAGGACAACCGTTAAATTCAACTAAGCCGGCTTCACATGGGCATTCGTCTTCGCTATCAACTATGCCGTCGCCATCTGTATCGGGACAGCCTCTGGTTTCCCATGTACCTTGTTGATACGGACATTCGTCACGTCTATCTGAAACTCCATCATTATCTTTGTCTTTAGGAGCACGATACATTATTGGTATCTTAACAGCCGCACTTATGTCTATTCCTTCCCAATATTTCGTAAAACAATTTGTAATAATTGTATTAGAACCTATCCAAACAGGACCTAAGCGTAATCCGAGACCAACATCAACTTGTGCTTTATTAGTTAATTGATATGTAACCGGAATTGCAAATCCAAACCATTTTCTCTCATATCTCGGTGTTAAATTGAAAGAAGCATTAGAATGTAAATTGACAACGTTATAAGAACTATTTTCAAATTCAGTTACTTTATGACCTGTAAATGTTGAAAAAGGCACATAAGCTCCTAAGTTAACATAAAAATTAGCTCCCAAATAAAAATCAATTGACAAAGTAGCTGTCGGAGAAAGTTTCATTGCATAAATAGTATCATTTCCTGTAGCGTTCAATGTGCTGTTTGCTTCATTTCCGAAAGTATTTTCCGCAACTGCATTCATTTCTTCAGTACCTGTAAGTACATTATTAAATAATGAAGTGGAGAATAGACCGTTATTAGAAGTAGCCATATTATATGCAAGGTTGGAATCTCTAGTAAATTTTATTCCACCGTTAAGATTAATGTCTACAACAGCAACACTGATTTTCATTCTATATTTATTTTTGTCTTTTCTAACCAAACCGGTTTTTCCGTCCATATCATATAGATAATCATCAAAATCAGGTCTCCATTCATATACTAAACCAACATCTAATCCGAATCCCAAATTTTTCCAATATTTTGATTCGAATGGTTGTGTGAAGAATTTGTTTGTGGCAGCGTTCATATAATCAAGTGTTTTTTCAGACCAGCGAGTATTATTTTCACCTGCATCAGAGTAAAGACCATTAGCTTGATTTTCTTTAATAGCTTGCATTTCATCATTAACATCAGCAGAAACACCCCACATAAAATTTCCGTCAATAGTTACATTGCCATCATTATCATATTGATAATTAAGATTATCTGAGACAAGATAGCCAGAAGATAATCCCTGCCAAATTTTGAATGAAGCACCAAATTTAATATAATGTTTACCACCATCCCAAATTTGTGACGCAAGAGAAATACCAATTTCGTTCCATGTTGCTGCTGCAAATCTGAATTCACCATTCTCAATTCTTCCTAAGTCTGATTGCGGGCCTTGATAAAACATTGACTCCATCATTCCCCATGAAGCATTATCGAAATTAGCAATTGTTCTTACTCTTTCGGTAATACCAAATGAAAATTTCGGACCACATGCAATCATGAAATTAAAAATTTGTATTTCACTCTGCAAAACTGCTGAATAGCTTTTATCACTTTCCTCCGGGCGAATCAAATATTTTTGGTCGGCACCGTTATCAACTGGTAATAACCATGGGCTTTCGTGCCAAAGGCTTCTCCATGCATCACGTTTTCTACCGTTAAAATTCAATTGGTTAAACATGAATTTTCTTTGTGCGCCAAAATAATTTTGATTAAAAGATGAAGACATTCCTACTAAGGTAATATCAACAACATAACGCGAATTCGCAATTGATGCTGGATTATTATATACCCCTGATATGCCTGCATAATTATCACCAAAATACTGAGAAAAATTTTGAGCCTTAACCCCAGGTGCAAAAATCAACATTAATATGCTGACAATTAATGCACATTTTGTAATTCGTAAAGTTTGTTTCATAATCATTTATTTATTTTATACTTAATTAATTACATAAAAATATAATAATGCTATTATACGACCATAATAAACAATGCAAATTTAATAAAATTTAAATAACAACTCATTTTTTTTACAAAAAAAAATAAAAAAATAACAATCACATATAATCACGGTTGATAATCTGCTAATTAAGCGATTATGAAACTTTTTAAATTTTATCCATATTTATTTTTTTCAAACAATTTAAGTAATTTTTACAAGATAAAAATACAATTTCATATTTAATATAAATAGATTTTTTTAATATTTTTCAAATATTTAAGTGCAATTCTAATAATCATATTCTATCTATTGCAGAATTACTAAAAATAACTTACCTTTGCACATTAAAATTGAGATATTAGCTCAGTTGGTTTAGAGCGCTTGCTTGACAGGCAAGAGGTCACCGGTTCGAATCCTGTATGTCTCACATTAGAATCTCAGACAATAGTATTAAAATCATCTGGATTTATTTGATAAATACTTGTGGAACTATAATTTAACTTTAACTCCTAATTTATAATTTTTAACTCTATATACACCGGTAGGTGATCCCCAAAACCACCTAAATATTCGGCCCCTGAGAATGTTCTAAATACTTTTTTCCCTCCAAATTTTTTATCTTCAATAAAAAGAAAATCAAAATCTGCAATATAGGCTTTATTATTTACAACATATATCTGATTATAATTATCATACAACAAGTTTTCAGTAATTATTATTTGATCAAAAAAGTTCCATAACGCAGCATGTTTTAACGTTCCTATTTCACTTGTTTTCAACAGATTTTCCATAAGATTTACTAGTCTGTTACCAGATAAAAATTGTTTGATACTCGCATCATCCGGATTATCATTCATATCTCCCATGATTATTATTTTTGCATTTGTTTCTAAATCTAAAATAGAATCTGCCTTGGAACGTAGAAATCCTGCCACATAATTCCTTTTTTCTACAGTAGCTCCTATTCCACCATAGCGTGAAGGAAAATGACAAACAAAAACATGCAAAGTATCATTACTAATTCTCCCTACAACATGCAAAATATCTCTAGTTTTTGAGATAGTATCACCGAACATTATAACAGGAATTGCTTCGT
The DNA here is from genome assembly GCA_031276035.1 of Bacteroidales bacterium. Classification (NCBI taxonomy): domain Bacteria; kingdom Pseudomonadati; phylum Bacteroidota; class Bacteroidia; order Bacteroidales; species Bacteroidales bacterium. The sequence goes on from JAISNV010000001.1 coordinate 154,870, forward strand.
GATAAAATAATTCGAAAACATCAGGCATGTACAATAATGCAACATCAATTCCCCGTGGATCATTCGATTCATAATGAATAAATGAATAATTAAGTTTTTTCAATGGAGTTTCCTGAAGCAATTTACTCAGAACAAATTTATTTTCAACTTCACAAATACCAACTATTGCGGCCGGATAATCAGCATTTAACGCAGCAATCAGTTTATAAAGATTGTTTAATTTGTTTTGTAATTTCTTTGAAGTCCATCCTCGAATTCCCTGAGGAGTAAAATCGTCATCATTTTTATTCGGATCATTATAAGTATCAAACAGATTTTCAAAATTATAGAAACACACTCTATAGATTGAATCATTAGAATAAGAAAATTGTGAAAAGAAAAATAAAAATAACAAAACGTAAAATTGTTTCATAACAAATCTTTACTTCAAATTGCAGTAATAGTTGTTTTGTTACCTAAGCTTAATAAATTTTAAGTAAGAATAGTTAAAAGATAAAAAGTAAATATAAAATTATGCGAATTGAAATCATTCGTAATCAACAATTTGAATTGCAAAAATAGACCTGAAATTAGATAGCTGAAATTTCTATCTTAATATTTAATGTTAAGATAATATTTTAGAATTTCGAACAAAAAATCGTGACTTTCTTATCCCTGATTATTCATTATCCTTAACATCCTTCCAAACTTCTTCCATTTCATTGAGAGTCATGTCGGAAATAGATTTACCACGTTCTTTTACAATTTCCTCGAGTTTAGTAAATCTGTCTATAAACTTTTTGTTACTTTTCTCTAAAGCTGTTTCGGGATTTACATCAATAAATCTAGCATAATTTACCAATGCAAAAAGTAAATCGCCAAATTCCATTTCAATATTTTCCTTACTTTCGCCGGTCCTTAATTCTTCTTGAAGTTCGCCAATTTCTTCTTCGACCTTTTTCCAAACTTGTTCGGTATTATCCCAATCGAAGCCGATACCATGTGCTTTATCCTGAATTCGATACGCTTTTATTAATGACGGCAAAGAAGACGGCACACCTGAAAATACAGATTTCCTATCTTTTTCTTTTAATTTGATTTTTTCCCAATTGACTTTTACTTCCTCATCCGTTTCGGCATCAACATCACTAAAAATATGTGGATGTCGTCTTATCAATTTTTCATTAATATTTTCCAAAACATCAGAAATATCAAAATGTTCTGTTCCGGTACGTTCTGTTCCGATTTTAGCATAAAAAACAATATGAAGAAGCAAATCGCCCAACTCTTTTTTTATTTCCTGGTAATCATCGACCAATATAGCGTCGGCTAATTCATAAGTTTCTTCAATGGTTAAATGTCTAAGACTATGAATATCTTGTTTTTTATCCCAAGGACATTCGGCTCTCAATTTATCCATTATATCGAGTAGTTCTCGAAATAATATTTCTGGTGACGGTTTCATTTAATTTTAATATGAACGTGCAAAAATAACTCTTCTCTTGCTCGGTTTTCCCGAATAAACACAAAAACCTTCTTCACAATTTTCATCCATAGGAATAACTCTTATTGTTGCTTTGGTCTTTTCTTTTATTTCAGTTTCAGTTTCGCTTGTACCATCCCAATGAGCGCAAACAAATCCGCCTTTATTTTCAATAATATCGCAAAACTCTTCCCAAGTATCCGCAACAAAAGTCATTTCTTCTCTATAATTCAATGCTTTATCATACAAATTAGTTTGAATTGCATCCAAAAGGTTATATACTTTTTCCGAAATATCCGCTATTTGCATAATGTTCTTTTCAAGCGTATCTCTACGGGTAACTTCTATAGTACCTTGTTCAAGATCGCGAGGACCAATAGCAAGACGCACAGGAACGCCTTTGAATTCATATTCATTAAACTTCCAACCCGGACGATACTGATCTCTATCATCATATTTTACACTAACACCTTTTGCTTCCAACTCTTTTTTAATTTTTAAAACAGTTTCGGAAATCAGAGCAAGTTGTTCTTCATTTTTATATATAGGAATGATAACAACCTGAACAGGAGCGAGTTTTGGAGGAAGAACCAATCCATTGTCATCTGAATGAGACATGATTAAAGCACCTATCAATCGGGTAGAAACACCCCATGATGTTGCCCATACATATTGTTGTGTATTATCTTTATCCAAAAATTTAACATCGAATGCTTTTGCAAAATTTTGGCCAAGGAAATGAGATGTTCCTGCCTGCAAAGCTTTACCGTCTTGCATCAACGCTTCAATGCAATAAGTTTCTATTGCACCGGCAAAACGCTCATTAGGCGATTTTGTTCCTTTCAGAACCGGTACAGCCATATAATTTTCCACGAAATCAGCATAAACATTCATCATTTGTTCAGCCTCTTTTATTGCTTCTTCGCTTGTTGCATGGGCGGTATGACCTTCTTGCCAAAGAAACTCGGCTGTACGAAGGAATAATCTTGTACGCATCTCCCATCTAACCACATTGGCCCACTGATTTATTAAAATCGGTAAATCTCTATATGATTGTATCCAGTTTTTATACGAATCCCAAATAATTGTTTCTGAAGTAGGTCTGACAATTAATTCTTCTTCAAGCTTAGCGGCCGGATCTACTATAACCGTATTGTTTTCAGGATCATTTTTAAGACGATAATGTGTAACAACAGCACATTCCTTTGCAAAACCCTCTACATGTTTAGCTTCACGACTGAAAAATGATTTAGGGATAAATAATGGAAAGTAAGCGTTTGTATGACCCGTATCTTTAAACATTTTATCGAGGACATCGCGCATTTTTTCCCAAAGCGCATAACCGTATGGTTTAATAACCATACACCCTCTTACAGATGAATTTTCTGCCAAATCAGCTCGTTGTACAATATCATTGTACCATTGCGAGTAATTCTCATCTCTTGTAGTAAAATCTTTTGCCATTTTCTGAAATTTGGTATAATAATTGCATTGATAATGCTCAATTAATAAAGTGCAAAAGTAATAATTTTAAATTAATTTATGGAGGAAACAAGAAATGAAAACAATTAAATTATCAATCGGAATGTTGTTGGTTTTGTTAATCTCTGCCTGTTCATCGGTTTCAAATATCAGTGCTTATGATGATATTTATTATGACGGTGAAAATGCTTCGAGAACCACAACACATATTGCAAAGCAGACACCTCCTGAAAGCACAAATGGTTCATTGGAGGAAATAGACATAAGTTCTTACAATGATTTTGAATATTCATCAAGAATTAGAAGATTTAATTCCGACTATACTACTGATGATTATTATGATGATTTTTACACAAGTGAATATTATTACACCGGTGATGCTTCTAATTCAGGAACAACCATTTACATAAACAATTATGGCGGTTTCGGATACTCAACTCCTTATATCGGAATAGGTATAGGATTAGGTTGGTATTATGGTTGGAATCCTTATAATAGTTGGTATTACAGGTCTTATAGCCCTTGGTATTATGATCCTTGGTATTCGTGGGGTTGGGGTTATCCTTACTACGGTGGATATTACGGCGGTTATCATCACGGATATTGGAACGGTTATTGGGATGGCTACTGGCATGGTAACTGGGCAGGAAATAATCCTAATAAACCCGGACATCGCCCTACCGTTTATAACTCACCCCGTTCTCCAAGAAGCGGTCATGACGGAGTTTACGGTTCAACGGGATCTTCTACGGTCGGCAGTAACAGACAAGGAAACAGCACGGGAAACGTTTCTAATAATAATGCTACTAATACAAATAATAACAGAACAAATGTTAACAATAACCGTGCAAATGCAAGCACAGGAAACAGAAGCGGATCTTCCACATCTAATGTGAGCACAAGTGAAAGAAATCCGCAAAATGTTACTTCAAATAACAATAATTCCAGCAGAGCAAACAGCTCAACCGGAAATACTTCAAACAATACTACCGGAAGCAGCAGATATGAAAAACCTTCTAACTATCAAACACCGAAAGTTACGGTACCGAAAAGTAGTGTAGATTATAACAATCCTCGTAGTAATAATTCTTCCGGTTCCAGTAACAGTAGCGTTAATCGCGGAAGCTCAAGCAACAGTTCTAATATTACACCGTCTAATAGTGGTAACAGAAGTTCTTCATCAAACAGTAACAATGTTTCAACGCCGTCTAATAATAGCAACAGAAACAATACTACCGTAACACCAAATAGAAGCAGCGGTAATTCCTCTTCAAGTTCAAACAGAGGGTCAACTACAATTACTCCTAACAGAAACAACAATAACAACTCATCTTCATACTCTACTCCGCAAAGGAATAATAGTTCCAGTAGCAGTTACTCTTCACCATCAAGAAGCAGCAGTTCTTCTTATTCGCCTTCTTCCGGTTCATCAAGTTCAGGATCAAGGAGCAGTAGCAGTTCTTCTTCGTCTTCCGGCTCAGGAAGTTCAAGAAGCAGCAGTAGCAGCGGTGGAAGAAGATAATAATTAATAATTTCGTGTGATATTAATTAACAATTAGTATCACACTTTTTATATCAATATTAATTTAAATTAAAAATTACATTCATATGAAAAAGTTAAATATAGTAATCGTTTTACTGTGTATAAGTTTAGGCTTAATAGCTCAAACACATGAAGAAGCATTGAGGTACTCAAGATTAAATTACGCAACAGGTAATGCTAAATCAACTTCAATGGCAGGTTCATTAGGAGCGCTCGGCGCTAATTTTTCTTCTTTATCCATTAATCCTGCCGGTATAGGGGTTTATAGAAAATCCGAATTGACCTTTACACCTTCTATAATGTATTCTACCTCCGCATCAGATTATTTGGGTAACAAACGCACTGATGAAGCTATTAACTTTAATATTGGTAATTTCGGACTGGTTTTTGCAATTCCAAGCTCAGGAGCAGCGGCTCAAAACGGATTCGAATATTTTCAATTCGGAGTTGGTGTCAATAGAACCAATAATTTTAAGAGAGATGTTTTGATGAAGGGATTTAATGAAACAAGTTCTATTACTACTCAATGGGCAATGGAAGCAACTGCAAACAATCCGAATATTCAATTTGATAGTAACGGAAACCCGATTTTAAATCTCGATCCTCTTACTACACAGCTGGCATTCAAAAATGATGTATTATTTCTTGGAGAAGATAGTAATGGTAATTTAATTATTATGTCTGATATGGAAGGCGGACAAGTTGAGCAAACAATTAGAATGATTACATCGGGTTCTATGAACGAATTTGTTATTTCGGGAGGATTTAATTATCTTGATAAATTATATGTTGGAGCAACTTTAGGAGTACCATACTTTTCTTATAGAGAAGATTTTCGAATAACCGAAGAAGATACTAAAGATAGAACTCAATTTTTTGAGTCTATGAGGTATACTACTTATTTACATACATCCGGAGTAGGTGTTAATTTTAAGATAGGCGCAATATACAAACCTATTTCTTGGCTAAGAATAGGGCTTGCATTACATACGCCAACCAGATACAGTATGGATGACGATTATAATGCTGAAATTTTATCTTATATTGATTTAAGCGGAAATGGTAATTATGAAGGAGCATCTGACCATGCATCGGGCGATTATTCCTACGTTTTAAGAACACCTTTAAGATTAATCGGAAGCTTGGGCTTTGTTATAGGAAAACACGGTTCTGTTAATGTAGATTACACCTTCCAAGATTATTCAAGCGCTAAATTTAAAGACAAAGATTATACTTATGATTATACAAATCAGTTAATTAGTGAAAATTACGGAATCGGTCATAATATTGGTGTAGGTACAGAATGGATTTTCGGAATGTTTAGAGCAAGGGCCGGTTTCGCTTATGAAACCTCACCTTATACTTCCGAAGAGGTAAATTCAGGTGGAGAACGCATGACTATTGGCGCGGGCGTAGGTTTAAGTTTCGGACAATTCTATACAGATTTTGGGTACGCTCTTATTACTGAAGATATTGATTTTTATCCCTATAGCAGAGATTATGTTGACGCATCGAAGAATAAATATAATACTAACCAGTTCCAATTAACATTCGGATTTAGATTTTAATTGGAAGTTGGAAGTTTTTATAAGGTGAATAAGGAATCCCATGTTAAATATTGTATTTCATGGGATTTTTAATTTCACTTAGAAATAATAATACTTGTTCTTTTTAAACTTTCATCTTTTATCCGACAATAAAAAAATTTTCAGTTCATCAAGAGCTTTACCTCTATGACTGATTTTATTTTTTGTTTCTAAAGAAAGTTCGGCAAATGTTTCACTAAAATTTTCAGGAACAAAAACCGGATCATACCCAAACCCTCCTACTCCTTTCGGCGTTTCAATTATCGTACCGTTGACAATCCCTTTGAAAATATGTTTCTTCCCATCAAGGATTAAACAAACAATAGTAAGAAATCGTGCTTTTCTATTTTCTTTACCTTGCATTTCGTGAAGAAGTTTATTCACATTATCTTCATAAGTAACGTGCTCGCCGGCATATCTAGAAGAATAAACACCCGGAGCACCATTTAATACTTCAACTTCCAAACCAGTGTCATCTGCAAAAACATTGACATTATATTTATCAAAAATACATTCGGCCTTAATTATTGCATTTCCCTCGATTGTATCGGCAGTTTCATCAATTTCTTCGTTGAAACCCAATTCTTCAAGAGAAATAATTTCAATACCCGTACCTATAAGTTTTGTTTTGGCTTCTTCAAGTTTGTGTTTATTGTTTGTGGCAAATACTAATTTCATTTTAGTTCAAGGTTTTAAATTTAAGGGTTCAAAAGTTTTTCTGATTTAATTAAGCACTTATCAAATATATCTTTCAATCAAAATATTTTTACATTATAATATAACTAATAAATATTTTTGTCAGATTCCGACTTCAATTATTCATTAACTCTACAATTTAATCATCATTTCATAAGTACATCAAAATCTGTCTTGATTTTTTCTTTCCTTACGAAATCATACAAAGTTAATCTTCTGATTTGAAAATAATTTATCCAATATTGCTGCAAAGCGGAAATATATCCTTTTTGATTACTGTCTTTATCGGCAAGGGAACTATTCAGTTCAGTAATATCAATTGTTCCGATTAAATATCTTTGTTTGGTAAATTCATAACGTTTTTGTGCTACTGTATCGCTTTTTGCTGCAATCATTAATTGACTGTATTGTATATTAAACTGTTTTGCTTTAATATAAATTTCCTGATTAAAGTCAATAATATCCTGTTCAACAGTTGTTTTAACTAACTCCATTTGGGATTCCGCCATTTTAATTTGACCTTTCGCACGTCCCCAATCAAGAATCGGAACGTTTATTCCAACCATAGCTACTTGTCTTTGTTCCGGGTTTCTATATGCTTGCGGAAAAGTCGGAGCAGTTTTGTCAAGCCCGTAAGTTAGCGACAAATCCATAGAGAACCTTCCTTCGCGTTTTGCTTTTACCAAAGCTTGTTCCGCTTCAATCAGTTGCCGCTCATAAGAAAGAATATCCGATCTATTTTCATTAGCTTGAAGGACAGCGTCTTCCGCATTAATTTCAAGTTGCGGAATGATTATCGGAGGAATTAATTCAATCTCAGCATCTTCCTTAATTCTTAAGAAAGATTTCAAATCAAAGAGTTTCATCTCCAAATCTAATTTCGCCGTTTCAAGTTGCGATTTAGAATTAAGATAATTCAATTCCATATTAAGAACTTCATTCTCGGCAATCGTACCCATCAAATAACGTCCCTGAGCTATTTGATGCAAAGTATCATTATTGGCAAGATTAGTTTCTTGAATAGATTTATTCATCTGAGTCAGTAAACAACTGAAAAAATAATTTGCTGCCGTAATTGTCACATCTTCCATCGCTTCGAGATACGACTGTCTCGCTTCCTGAAATTTTATCGGTTCAATTTTTCTTTCCCATTTATAAGAATTATATCCGAAAATAGGTTGAGTGTAACGAATATTTATCGGTGCGGAAGAGAAAAACATAGTATCCTCTTTGAAATTCATAGTATAACCGAGGTTTGTAAAAATTGAAATATTACCGCCGGTAAATCCTATGGCCTGATCAATCCCGAGGCTGAGATCGGAATATAATTGGTTATATCTTACAAATTCGGAACCATCGACCGCATCTATTAATTTATTTTGATTTTGAAATTGAAGCGGATTTCCGTAGAGCGATACTTGCGGCATATAATTAGCCTTGAAATATCTGTATTGCCAATAGCTGTTTCTGAAACGATGTCTCGCTGTCATTGCGCTTGGCGATTGCTGCTGGGCTATTTGAATAACATCTTCGAGGGTTAATCGTGTTACTTGCGGATTATATTGATTTCCTTGAGGAAATGCGAAACAAGGTATTAAAAGAAGTAATAATATGATATTTTTTTTCATAATCTTGTTTGTTTTATTCATATCGAAGTGATTCTACAGGATTTTGATTAGCTGCTTTTTTAGCCGGCATATAACCGAAACAAATTCCTATTGTTGCGGAAACTCCGAAAGAAATTAATATTGAACTGAATGACACGATAGTCAGAATATCCGTAATCGATGTTATCATTTTCGAAATGGCGTAGCCTAACAGAATACCTACAATTCCGCCTATGAGGCTTATTATGGTTGCTTCCGAAAGAAACTGAAATACAATATCTTTTTTTGTAGCGCCGATAGCAAGCCGAGTTCCAATTTCTTTAGTACGTTCCATTACTGAGGCCAGCATGATATTCATAATACCGATACCGCCGACTATAAGTGAAATGCTTGCAATTGCACCCAGTACGATATTGAAAATATCTTTTGTTCTTTGTTCTTGTTTGAGAAGAACTTCCGGTATTGTAATCGTAAAATCTTCAAGATCACTATGACGTCTTCTCAACATTTTAGTAATTAACTCAGCCGTTTGCACAATATCATCAGTATTTTCAACATGCACAACCAACTTATCAATCTGATTATTACCCGAATCTTTCGAAGAACTTCTCACACTCGACATTGAAATAACGGAATTTCCATCCGTAACAACAGTTGTACTGCTCGCACTTTTAATATTAGCCGAAGTTACAACCGACCTATCCATATATCTCAACAAAACAGTTTGTATAGGCGCATAGATTCCTTCATTATAATTTGAAATTCCAAAATCTTGCCCGGAAGAGGCGTTCATTGCCATTTTTTCTATTACACCTATAACTTTAAGATTAATGTTTCCACATTTTATGTATTTTCCGATAGGATCAGAATCAGTAAAGAATTTAGATTTAATATTAGAACCGATTATACAAACAGGTGCTCCGGTAACTACTTGTTCCTGAGTAAAAATCTGTCCTTCCGAAATATTAACATTGAATATTGAGAAAAATTCCGGCATTACTCCTGAAAGTGTAACATTAGCCGATTTTCCGGATGATACTGCCAGAACCTCGTAAATAACTTCAGGACTAACCATTGCAACTGTAGGAATATGTTCTATAATTGCTTCTCCATCTGTTATAGACAATCCTTTGGAAAACTTTTTCTGCATCGACTTATTACCTTCGGTTTGGCTGTCTCCCAGATCCGATTTAGGAGTAATAATAATATTATTAACTCCAACATATTTCATTTGGTCGATAATTTCTTTACGGGCTCCCTTACCGATAGCGAGCATGGCAATTACTGCGCCAACTCCGAAGATAATTCCAAGTGCCGTAAGAAAGGATCGGAATTTATTTGCCATAACCGCATCTACGGCCATCGACAAATTGTATATGTATCTTTGATATTTGTTGGTTTTCATCGTTCTAAAGTTCTATTAATTATATTGTAACTCGATAATGAATTACTTTATCACTAAGCTTTTCATATTGATGTAATTTCGAACCCATACTCCAAAACTCAAAACCCGGAATATTTATCATAATGTTTTCAATACTTTTTTATCTGAATTTTCCGGCGGAAGCAGATATATTTTATCACTTTCAGATAATCCGTTAAGAATTACTATCTCATTTTCATTACTTTTTCCAAGTTTAACTTCCTGTTTATTTCCTGAAGTAGTATAAACAAACGGGATTCCGTTTTCAGTATAAACACATTCTATCGGAATAAACAAAACATTCGGAACTTTATCTGTACTTATATAATTAACAGTTGTCATTGCCGGTCGAAGAACTGAATCATATTCATGAACGGAAATCAATACTTCAAAAACTTTAGCATTCGAACCCGAAACCTGTTCTCCGATATTTGCAACCGACTCTACAGTTCCCGTAAAGATTTTTTCAGGAAATGCTTCAACAGTAATATTAACATCTTGACCTTTTTTCACCTTACTCACATCAACTTCATTAACATAGGTTTTACTAACCATATTAGTAAGATCCGGTAATTCGGCAACTATCGGCTCCCATGTGCTTATTTGCGACCCAATGCCAATTTTTGAGCCATCCCAATCTTTCCGGTAAACAAGCATCCCAGATTTGGGAGCATAAATTGTAAATTGTTTGATAAGAGTATTGATTTGTTCTAATCGTCTTTCTGTTTTATTCTTTGTAGCAGTTATTTCCTGCATATTGGCAAGCGCAGTCTGATATTTCAACTCATAGTTTTCTATCGATTGATTTAAAGACCTTTGCGCTTTATCAAGATTTATTTCATATTGTCTGATAGTTGCCGGCGGCTCAAATTTAGATTGTTCTAAAGTTATTTTTGCTTCTTCCACAGCATATTTAAGGTTGATAAGTTCATCTCTTGCCGTGCGCAAAGTCATTGAAGTATCAAGTGTTGTCTTAGTATAAGTTGTGAGGTTTTGTTCGTAAGTATCTTCAATATCTTTCAACGAATTAGTAATTTCGGATTTGCTGAGAGAAGCAACCCATTGCCCAGAGTCAACCACAGTACCATCAGTCACCATATTTTCAATAGTAAGATTCCAAAGTCTGAAATTACGTGCATCTGCAGGACCCATGATCTTTTCCGAATTTTTAGATTCAAGCTCTCCTGTTGTTACTACATCAATATTAAAGTCGCCGGACTTGACGGAAACAACGAAGTTTTCCATTGTTGAACTGCTGTCACGACTTATCAGCCAAATGACTACGCCGATTATGACAACTGCTGCAATTAAGTAATAATATTTTTTTTTCACAGTGTATAAATTTTATTTAGCAAAAATAATTGAAATAATTATGTAAATCAATAAGATCCAAATTAATGAATCATTAAACCCTAAAAAGATTATCAGTAATAAGGAACATATTGCAAATATGTAAGTTAGATAATTATTCTTAAAACTAAATGATTTAAATTTAAAGGATAAAAATTTAATCTTTGATAACATCAATAAACTTAGAAGTACAGATATTAAAGCAAGAATTGCAAGAGCAACAATTAAATCCATAGATTGAAGTATGGGCAATGTATGCGAGTTAAGTATAATTGCAGCTACAAACATTGCTGCGGCCGGACTGGATAATCCATAGAAAACAGATAATGTTTGTTCTTCAGTATTAAATTTAGCAAGTCGAAATGCTGCAGCAATAGGAATTATTATTGCTATAGCAGGAATAAAAAGCATATATTGATTGCTGCCGCCAAAAAGCAATAATGACGACATTGTGGTGGCATCGACGGCAAACATTAGCTTAAACATCAAAACGCCGGGTAAAACGCCGAAAGATACTACATCACTCAAAGAATCTAATTCCTTTCCAATTTTGGAATATGCGTTTAGCAAGCGTGCCGCAAGTCCATCTAAAAGGTCGAAAAAAGCCGCGAGGAACATCAAGTAGCAAGCAATAAGAGGCATTGAAAAATGCAATGCAACGATAATTCCAATTACTCCGCAAGATAAATTCAGCGCAGTAAAGATATTAGGAATTGAGTTTTTAATTGATTTTGACATAATTTATTTATTTAGTGCTTGGTCTATTAACATAGTTATAAAATCCTTCAATTCAACGCCGTACTCTTTTAACTGTTTAGGAATTATACTTATAGCCGACATTCCGGGGACAGCATTAACTTCAAGAAAATAAATATTTTTATCATTCACAATATAATCAACACGAATAACACCGGTGCAATTTAGCATATTGTATATCAAATTAGTATAAGCGGAAATGGCAATTGTAGTTTCTTCATCGACATTTGCGGGAGTAATTTCATCAGAAAACGAATCGGTATATTTAGCTTCATAATCAAAAAATTCCTTTTTAGAAACCACTTCCGTAATAGGAAGAATATTCATTATTTCGCCGTCTTTGTATGCCCCGCAGGTAAACTCACGGCCAGAAATAAACTCTTCAATAAGCACCTCATCGTCTTCTTTAAAAGCATTTTCAATAGCAACGATTAATTCGTCAATATTATGAGCTTTGGAAATCCCGACACTCGAGCCGTTTTTATTCGGTTTGACGAAACATGGAATACCAAGTTTCTCAACAATTTCATCTTGCGGGTAATAATTCTTCTTATTAAGAATATAAGATTTAGCCACCGGCACGCCAAAAGAAGAAACTATCGATTTGCAATAAAATTTGTTGAAAGTTGTAGCGGCAACAAACATATTACAACCAGTATAAGGAATATTCAAAAGATCAAAATAAGCCAAGAGTTTTCCGTCTTCGCCGGGTGTTCCGTGAATCATGGGAAAAACAACATCAAAATTAATTTTCTTACCGGCAATAATCAAGGAAAAATCGGATTTATCTACTTGAATACTCTTATCATCAGCATAATACCAAGATGATTTTTCAATAATTACCGGATAAACATCAAATTTTTTCTTATCGATATTTTCGACAATTGTTTTTCCGCTTTTAATAGAGATTTCATATTCTCCGGAAAAGCCACCCAAAAGCAGGGCAATATTTTTTTTCATATTAAAATATATTAATACATTGATTAGTAATCATCTATTTAACATATAACATCACGGATTATTAATTCGATTTGAATTTGTTTGCCACGATATTTTTCTTTCATTAACCCGGATAGATAACTAATTTCTGTCCTATTTTTAAATTATCAGATTTTAATTTATTCCAATCTTTAATTTTTCCAACTGAAGTATGATATTTTTTTGCGATAACACTTAGACTTTCGCCTTGTCTTACAATATGAACATTTGCTTCGGAAGCCCTTTTAATTTCCGCCTGCATTTTTTCTTTGTATTTACCTGATTCTGTTTTATGTGCGAATACTATTTCTTCGTTTGAAAGAAAATCCAATAAATCTTTTATAGGTAATTTTAAAGAGTATGCCTGTTGCTGTGTTGCAGGAATAATATCCATTTTATATGTCGGATTTAGAAACCTGATAGTTTCAATAGGCGTTCCGACGATTTCGTTAATTTGTTCGAACGACAATACTTCGTTAATCATTACAGTATCTGTTTCATAAGCAAGAAGCGTAGGTTCCGTCGGATAAATATTATGTTCGATATTATAATTCATAATGTAAACAACCGCTGAAAAGGCGGGGACATAACCGCGGGTTTCTCTCGGAAGATAAGGCCAAATCAACCAATAATTCTTTTTGCCGCCGGCACGCCTGATGGCCTTATTAACATTTCCTACGCCGGAGTTATAAGCAGCGAGAGCCAAAAGCCAGTCATCATAAATATTATATAAATCTTTCAAATGTTGGCACGCGGCTTCCGTAGATTTATAAGGATCGAATCTATCGTCAACATAAGAAGTTTGTTTTAATCCGTACAATTTTCCCGTTCCATACATAAACTGCCAGAGACCTTTTGCACCGGCGCGTGAGCCTGCAATCGGATTTAAAGCTGATTCTACAACCGGCAAATATTTGAGTTCGAGAGGAAGGCCATGCCTGTCAAGCGCTTCTTCAAAAATAGGGAAATACACCTCAGCAAGTCCAAGCATTTTAGATGTTGTTGCTCTGCGTTTCACGGCATAAGCATTAATATAATTTTGAACCTCCTTATTATAAACAAGTTCAATAGGTGTTTGCAAATTAATACATTGCATTCTTTCAATATAAACAGAATCGCTCCAAACAGGAATATAATTTTGTTCAAAATTGTAAATATTTAATTTCTCAACATCAGTTGAAAAGTTTATTCTGGCGTTGATAAGTTCATTGAGCAGATTATCAAGCAGCTCGAAGACGTCATATTCGGTTAGAGTAGAATCGTTAACGATTGAATCTGCCGAAATTTGATAATAATTTAATTGATTTAGGATATTAGTACTTTCAGGGAAGTTATTGAACACATCATTCGGAACTTTTACGAAAATTGAGTCTGGATTTGAAAATAATTGAATACTAATAAATAACGAAACAAAAAAGGAAATTAATTTATTTTTCATAGTTGCGCACAAAATTAAAGTGCGAATATACAAAAGAATAAACAAATAACAAATAACAATTATAAGGTTTTTCAATGATAAAATCGATATAAGGGATAAAGTGGATAAAATAAAAAACAAATCGCATAATCAAGAAAATTTACTATACCAAAAATATAATTTTCTTGATTATGCGATTAGACTATAAATAATTAATTCTTATCTTCGAATACTTTCCACCGGATTAGCATTTGCAGCTTTAACGCTTTCATATAATACTGTTAACAATGCAATTAACAATGCAGTCGTACCACCGGCAAGAAACATCCATACTCGTAAATTGATATGTAACGGATAATCGCTCAACCAATTTGTCATAAAATACCAAATTATGGGTATAGAAATTACAAAAGCAATTATAACCAGTATCAAGAAACTTTTTAGTAATTTTAGAATGATTTGATTATTATTTGAACCGAATATTTTACGTGTTGCTATTTCTCCAGAACGTTGGCGAATAAAGTAAACGGCCATTGCATATAATCCGAGAGTTGAAATAACAATAGCCATTATTGTAAATACAGACAATATTGTAGAAGTTTTCTTTTCACTGTTATACATTTCTTGAATTTTTGCGTCAATAAATTCGCCGGGGAAAACATCTCCTTCGGATATTTTTTCATAAACTGCTTTTACATCATTCAAAGCTTTAACAGGATCGCCTGTAACTTTTACAAGAAATGACCAAACATAAGCATATTCCCCCTTAAAGTTTTCGTAATAAACCATTGTAGGACCTATTTTATCTGCTACACTTCCGTATTGAAAATCTTTCATAATTCCTGCAATATTCTGTGGATCGCCCCACATTCTAACACTCAAAGTATCATAAGGCAATTCCATCTCTTTCATCGCAGTTTCATTAAACCAAATACCCCAATTCGGAATATGATTATCCTGAATGATTTCGAAACCCATCATTTTAAAATAAGCGGAATCACCGGCAAAAGTTTGAAAGCTTATACTTTTATCGTTGTATTTCATGGTATTATTATTTCCACGGTTCAACGGATAACCTTGTGCAAATGCAACTTCTTCAACATTTGCCAGGCTTAGTAATTCGTTTTTAAATGTTTCTGCTTTCGGCATATCAAAAACCCTGTTACTAATATCAATAATGTTCTCAGTACTATATCCCAATTGCGCATTAAGCATAAATCGTACCTGTAAAATCATAATCAAACTGCAAGTAATAAGTGCAATTGTAATTACATTTTGAATTGTGATAAAAACTTTGCTGAAAACCAGCTTTGTTTTATGTACAAATGTACCTTTTACCACTTCAATAGGCTTAAAATTCGAAATAATAAGCGCCGGTATTAATCCGGAAATTACCCCGATAATAAGAACAGCTAAAATTTGGACAGCAAGATACCCGAAAGTCATATCTCCGAAAATAGATAATTTGGTATCAAGCAGATTTCCTGCAGGTTTATCTAATCCGGATGCAATAAATAATGCAATAAGATATGCTATAAAGGTCATTATCAACGATTCTACAATCAGTTTCGTAAAAACCGACAGTCGTGAAGCACCTAATAATCTTCGTGTTGCCATTTCTTTAGCTCTGAAGCTCGATTGAGCAACCGTAAGATTTATATAATTTATGATAGCAAAAATTAAAATCAGCGCGCTTACCGAAATGAGAATCAACACTAATGTTTTATTACCATGATTAAATCCGTTTGTATATATATCGGAAAAATAAACATCTCTCATCGGAGTTAGTAAAACTTTTTTCCAATGTCCCATCTCATATGGCCAATATATTTCATGAAAAAGATTTAACA
The DNA here is from genome assembly GCA_031276035.1 of Bacteroidales bacterium. Lineage (NCBI taxonomy): Bacteria > Pseudomonadati > Bacteroidota > Bacteroidia > Bacteroidales > Bacteroidales bacterium. The sequence continues at coordinate 171,020 of JAISNV010000001.1, forward strand.
TATCAGGAATCTGGGCTTGAATGTTTGTTCCTTCTTTAGTAAGAATGAACATAACGCTACTGCCCGCATTGCTCATATCCGGATCAACTATACTTGAATTATAATTAGCAATTTGCTCCATTCTAATTAAAATATCGAAATCAGGAAATAATGATCTTTTAATATCTTTTATTACTCCGGTAATTTGCACTTCAACCCCATTAAGATTCATCGGTTTTCCCATGGGATCATCATTTCCGAAAACCATATTGGCGAAAGATTCGGAAATAATAGCGCTGTTCATAGCAGTAAGCGCAGTTTTTTTGTCGCCGAGAGAAAGTCCAAAATCAAATAATTCAAAAAAAGTAGTATCGGCAAAAGTAACATTGGTATTATATTTATTATCTCCGACTACTGTGGGCATTCCCCATTCCGAAGTGCAAACACAAATTTTTTCAATTTCCGGATATCTATCTATCAAATGGTCTGCAAGTTTATATGCGCAGCCATAAACACTTTCATTTCCGAGAACATAAATTCTATCCGCTTTCGTTTGAAAGTTATCGGTTGATAGTTCATTTTTTGTATAATTTGAAATTATGATAACAAAGGCCAATGATACAATTAATCCGAAAAGACAGATAAAACTGTATGCTTTGTTTCTCTTCCAAAATATTAATGAAGATTTTATTGACATATAAAGAATTTATAATTCGCTTTTTACATCAGTTACCAGCGCACCGTCGAACATGTTAAGAATACGACGGGCATACGAAGAATCTTTTTGTGAGTGGGTAACCATAACAATTGTTGTTCCTTCACGGTTTAATTCCGTAAGAAGATCCATTACTTCCTTGCCGTTTTTAGAGTCGAGGTTTCCGGTAGGTTCATCGGCAAGTATTAATTTTGGTCCGGCAACTACGGCTCTAGCAATAGCAACACGTTGCTGCTGCCCGCCCGAAAGTTGTTGAGGAAAATGGTTTGCTCTGTGGCTGATATTCATTCTTTTCAAGATATCATTTACCATTTTTTTTCTTTGTGATGATTTGATTTTCAAGTAGATTAAAGGAAGTTCAACATTTTCGAAAACATTTAATTCGTCTATAAGATTAAAACTTTGAAAAATAAATCCGATATTTCCTTTACGATATAGAGTACGGTCTTTTTCTTTTAGTGCTCCGACTTCTTTTCCTAGCAAGTTATATTTTCCTGAAGTCGGATTATCAAGCAATCCCAGAATATTTAACAATGTTGTTTTTCCGCAACCCGAGGGACCCATTATAGCTACAAATTCACCTTGATTAATTTCAAAAGATACACCATTAAGGGCAACTGTTTCAATTTCTTCCGTACGGAATACTTTAGTTAGATTTTCTACATGTAACATAATATTTTATTTAATTAATATTGATTAAACTTTTTTACATGTACAGCAAATGCCAAAAATGTGCCTAAAAGTTAAATCAAATAAAATCAATAAAATACCAAAGCGGAACATTATATTTATGTCAAATTTTTATACAAAATTGTTTGATTTCTTTACTTTTGAAATGTAAGTCCTGACGGACTTATATGAATCGGTGTAAACGAGGTGATAATTTTGCGGGTAATAATATTATATTTTACGAAACAGAAAGGGTTAAGGTTTTTCTTTATACAAATCAACTTTTAAATAAAAATTACTCATATAGAAATCGTTTAAATATCTATTCCAAATATAAATATTAAGTATATCCCCATTTAAATAAGAATAATTCTTCTTTTTAAAATCATAAGTAAAATTAAAAGACTCCCAATCATCATACTTACTATACGTGTTTGTATTCAATACGTTATTTGATCCCCAATATTTACTAGAATTACTTTCTTTATCTTTTATTTCAGAAACAATGTATAATTGCTTTTCCGTTTTTGGGGCAATTGTATCTTTAATAAATAGATCAAACCCAAATTCAACTTTAATATTGTAAATATCATCCGGTATTTCAAATTTTAAAATATTAAATGGATATTTGATATTTCCAAAATACAAAGTATGTTCTTTCCCGTGATAAGTTGAGTTTTTTATTTGCGTTTTCGATTTATAATATTTTAAAACATCCTTAGTCTCAGTAATATCATAAAGATTTATTATATAATAATTTGCAGATGTAAATTCATTTTCAATTAATACATCATTTTCTATAACATATTTATCAATATTTTTATAAAGATTGCAAAAATTAAACAAATCATCATCATAAGAAAACACATCTAAAGACAAAACATTATTTTTATAATCGAATATACCTATTTGGTTTTTATAAATAAATTTATCATGATATATGATATCCGAAAGCATACGAGTTGTATTAAACTGAGGTGTAAATGTTTTGCTTCTGAAATACGATACTGTATCTAAGCCAGTGTTTAGCCATGCCACATTTTCCGGGGTAATAAAATTAAAATTATTTTTCATTAAGGATACTAGTGACGGAGCAATATCTCTATGAGATACCAAAGCACTTATTTTTTTTGATTCCTTAATCATTGGCGACCAAATTATAAGCGGCACATGGCAGGCACGCCAATAATCTTTGGTAGCAGAGTGGTTATGGTCGCCTGTAATTATAAAAACCGTATTCTCATATTCAGGTTTTTCTTTATATAAATTTATTAATTGCCGTAAACAATCATCAAAGTACATAAAGGATGCCCTTATCTGGAGAGCATTTTTAGATATTGTCTGATTTTGTTTAAGAACAATATTCCGGTATTTCTCAGCATAATAATCACTATTAGGATATTCGTACGGTGAATGTGTTGTTAATGTAAGATATACATCTAATCGTGGTTTATTGTCTGAAAAGTCTAAAATCTTAAATGCTTCATTAAACAATGCATGATCATATAAACCCCAGAAATTTCTTTCATTATGAGTTTTATACATCTCATCATCAATATAATTATCAAACCCATTTAGTTCAAGAAAATAACTCATATCATCAAAACCTATCCAGCCACCGTATAAGAAAGATAGTTCGTAGCCATTATCTTTGTAAATCAGCGGGAAAGAGTTAAATTCCGGAGCGCTATTTTTCAAATCCATAAAACCTCTTTCACCAAAAGGCAAAGCACCAAAAACTGTCGGAAGTACATTTAAGGTCCTGTGAGAGGACGAAAAACAATTTTCCCAATACAAACCTTCGGCAGCAAGAGAATCTAAAAATTGAGTAGCTGACGGATATAGACTATTTTCTCCGCATATAGTTCTACCCAAACCTTCAACAATTATAACTACAAAATTTGGTGGCTTTTCTGTAAAATCAAAATAATCCGATAATACATCTGGAGATCTATCTACGTGTAGAAAAGGAAATTCGGTTCCAATAAAATCATCCTCAGGAAAATATGATTGCAATTTTAACACTGCTTGATCAATATCGTCAATATCAAATTGATTATCTTTACTTCCTGTAAATATACTTTTTATAAAATAGTTGAACTTATTTGAAATAGTATAATAACTTGTATAAGAATTATAAAGTTTTGCAGGAACATCTTTTATAATAAAACTTAAGACAAGAATAAGCAGAAAAATAGATATAAATACTTTAGGCACTCTTATTTCCTTGCCGGAAATATATAAAAACGCCAAAGGAAAACCAATGAGAATAAGATATTCCCACCAAACCATTGATTTAGATGAAATTGCTATATTGATAATATCATTTAATGAATACATAATGAATACTCTATCAAGAGGTATTCCGGCAGTTAAGTAATAATAAATCAATGCAATTGATATCAATACGAATAAAGAAAACAAAATTCGCAGAAACCATTTGGCACCTTTTTCTGAGAAAGCATTTATAAGTAAGAAAACAGGAAAGATTAATATCGAATATCGTACAAAAACCAAAATATCAATAAATATTCCGTAAAAATTATTTAAACAATTTAAGCAAAATTCACCTTTTGCTACTGATAGGAGAATAGTCTCAAGAAGCCTTATGTCAATGGCAATAAGTAAGAACCAAAATGCTATGTTTAAATAAGAAAGCAGGCTTTCTTTTATTAGCGACAAAAATTTATTACTACAAATATTAGGCATTTCGTAATTATTTTTTTTAAATAATTGCAAAGATAATATTTTGTCTTGATAATAAGTTATGCGGATTATTTTGTGTAAAGAAAGAGTGTAAGAAAAAGAAATATTATCCTTTCAATTAATTTGAGAAACTCCATAAAATATAAAATACGGATTTATTAATAAAATTTCTCAATTTATTCAAATGAAGTATTGAAAAAGGTATTTGAAATCAATCTAATCCTTCGAAAGATTTTCCATAGGATTACGAATAGATGCTTTGTAACTATTTAAGCTTACAACTGCAAGAATAATAGACACTATACACACTGCACACAAGATGTACACAAGAATTGAAATGTGTACTTTATCTATGAAACTTTTTTGCAGAAAATGAGCTGCAATTATTGCTGCTGCAATTCCTATGATTACTGCAGGTATTATTGTCATCAAAATATTTTTGATAAATAATCCTTGAATATTAATAATAGTTGCGCCGTTAATTTTACGAATTGCAATTTCCGAGCGACGGCGATTGGTTTCGTCGTTTAAATACCCTATTAATCCTATGAGTGCTATAAGTAATGTTACTATGCTACAGATAAGAACACTGGTGCGAAAAGTTCGGATAACATAAAATCCGGCTTTAAATTCTTCCTCGTAGTTTTTAACAATATAATGTTCATGGGTGATAAATTTTTCAAACACCGATCTTACATTTGCCATAATCCCCGGAGTTATACGGTGCATTTTAATTACAAAAATATAGTTGGAATTTTCGTCCGGCTCATAAAATAATACTGACGGGCGAGTCTCTTTACTGAATCCGTCGGAACCTATATTAAAATCGCCAAAAACCCCGATGATCGTTTGATTCCCATGTTCTGAAACCATAACATCTTTACCTACAACTCCATCATTCCAGCTCGCTTTTTCAGCCATCTTTTCAACAAAAGACTCACTAACAATCATCTGACCTAAGCCGGATTCTCCTTCAACAAAACCTTTTCCATCAATAATAGGAATTTCAAACACAGACAAGAAATTTTCATCAATGAAATATAAATCGGCAATATTGAATAATTCTTTTTCATCATTTATTTCAGAAATATTATTTCCAGAAGCTTCACCCATCGGCAAAATAGTACAAAAAGCAACCTCTTTTACATCCGGCAGTTTTCTTAATTCCTGTGCAATATTATTTCTAACTTGCTTGCCTTGAATATATTCTTCAACAAATAATACATTTTCAAAAGAATAACCCTGATCGTCGCTAATAAGTTTATTGTATTGTAATCCGATTATTATCAATATTGTTATTAAAAAAGAAGTAGCTGCAACTTCAATGAATATTAATACAACTTTCCATCTTCTATGTGACTCTTTTGCTTTGCGAAAAGCTGCAGCTACCGGGATTTTTGAAAATAAATAGGATGGGACAAAGCCCGAAATAATAAAAATAATAGCACAAACCAATATAAGTATAAAGATTATTTGTGGGGCAAATAAAGCCTGTATAGAAGTATCTAATAATTTTTCTATTGTGTTTTTTAATAGGATTATAGTTGTTGATGAAAGTATCAATGCCAAAATAAGATGTATAAAGGTTTCCATAAACATCAAACGTGATATGTTCACTCCCGAAGCGCCGTAACATTTGTGTACGGCAATTTCTTTAGTTCTGTTGACCAAGGAAGAAATCACAATCAGCGTATAATTTAAAATTGATGTTACCAAAAGTACGATTGCCAATACTCCTAAAATTAATATCAGCAACTTAACAACTTTATTATTTTGTGTATGAAGATCTCTTATATTTATCAGTGTATATCCGATTTTTATTCCGGCTTTAGTTAACATTTCCATATCTTGATTTCGCTCTTGCATAGCTAAAATCTGTCCGGCAATAGATTCCGGTTTAACCCCTTTCGCTAATTTCACATAGCTGCAATATCTATCATTACCTATCCAATTTTCAGAACCGTCATAATAGCCCAAAGCAGAAATTGATTTCAAAGAAACTACTATATCATAATTTATATTAGCATTTTCCGGAATATCTTCAAAAACGCCGGCAATTGTTATTTGTCTGCTGCTATTAATATTAAAGGTAAATGTTTGTCCGATAACATTATCAATCCCTATTTTCTCCGCAATACTTCTCGAAACCAAACACTGCATCGGTTGAGATAAAATTTCTTTCGGATTACCGATAAGAATCGGTCGCGATAAAACATCAAATACATTTTCATCTGCAAGATATACTTCTGCGGAAATGTAATCTTTATTTTCTGTATAAATTCCGAATCCTGTGACTGTTATGCGGGTTGCGCTCTCAACTTCCGGGATTTCATTTTTCATTCCCCATGCAATTGCACCCGGGGTCGAATTATAACTATCCATTTCGGAATCATCGTATTTATAGTTAGAATAAATGCGATAGATGCGGTCGCTATCTGGATAAAAACGATCGTAACTTAACTCGAAGATAATTTTTGCAATGAGAACAAGAGCAACGGTTAATCCGATAGCTAAGGATAGAATTTTGGTTATGTTGTTTCCTTTTCTACGAAATGTATTTCGTAATGCAATATTCAGGTTAGTCATAAGAGTTAAGATTTAAAATAAAAATTATAATTTAATCATTCATTAATTCAGAATCAGCACATCATTATCTCCATAATTATCGTATCCCGAAATAATTACCTTTTCACCGGGTTCAAGCCCTTCCAAAACCTCATAATAATTCGGGTTTTGCCTTCCGATTCTGATATTGCGTTTTGTTGCCTTAGTGCCTTCGGAATTGATTACGTAAATCCATGCGCCGCCGGTTTTGTGATAGAAATTACCACGGGGTATAATTAAAGCTTCTGTAGGCAATCCTAATTCAAGATTTATGTAATATGTTTGTCCCGTACGAATGTTTTCAGGACGTTCGCCCGTAAATTGAAAATCTGTTCTGAACTGTCCGCCGCGAACATCAGGATAAACTTTGCTGACAACAACGGGATATTTCACGGATTGTCTTTCAAAGCTTCCGTTTAATCCGAAACGCACTCTATCAATATAATGTTCATCTATCATTGCTTCTATCTTATAATCGGAAAGATCATTAATTTGACCGATATTTGCGCCGGAATGCAAAGACTGTCCGAGAACAACTTCAAGATTTCCAAGTTGTCCGTTGATAGGAGATTTCACATTGAGATTATCTTCCCTCTGGCGAATTAAAATCATGCTGCGGCGCATGCTTTCCAAGCTCTCTTCCATATTTTCAATCTGGATTGTTCTGTAAATTGAATCTTGTTTTTGTCGAGCCAAAACCAAATCGCGACTACTCATAGAAAATTCATAATCTTCCTTAGCCTGTAAATAATCTTCCAGAGAAATCAGTTTTTCATCATACAGTTTTTCATACTGTTTATTTTTCCTCTCTTTTCTTTCAACATCAAGATTAAGTTGTAAACGATTTTGCTCAAGGTCTAATTTCTGTTTTTCCATTTCGACAATTGTATTCCGAAGAAAATTTTCTTTCTCAGCCAAAGATGCCTCACTTTCGAGAATCGACAGAGCAAGTTGCGGATTACTTAAATGAAGAATAACATCGCCTTTTTTTACCATCCCGCCTTCTTCAATAACAATTTCATCGACCATTCCGCCTTCGAGCGGACTAAGTTGTAAAGTTGTAATAGGTTGAACCTGCCCATTTACACGAACATAATCATTAAACAACCCTTTTTCCACAGTACCTGTTAAAATCATTCTTCCGTCAACTTTCAATTTCGATTGATGATCGCCGAAAATCAGCCAAGAAACAAAAGCTATAACAAATACACCTCCTAAAATATAGGGAATATGTTTTCTCTTAATACCTTTTTTCTTTTCAATTACTCTATCCATCGTATTATTTTTTAATTATTCTTGATCAATATAATGTTCGCCTTTATAATATTTTACAATTCTACTTTTTATCATATACTGTAAATGAGAATTCAACATTTGTGCTTTTGCCGCAAGTAGTTGATTAGAGCTGCTATGCAATTCCAAAATACTTAACAAACCTTCTTCGTATTTTCTTGTATTTAATTTATGTGCGAGGTCTTGCGCTTCCACTTGTTTTTTGGATTGATAAAATTCCTTAACGGCGCCGTTGAGATCTTGAATCGCTTTCAATACTTCAGTTTCAACCTCATTAATTTGATCCATATATTCATATTGCGATATTGCAACAAGATTCTTATTTCGCGAAACATCTCCCTGTAGAGACAATGCGCTGAAAATAGGAATACTAACTCCAACGTAAACATATTGACCTTGACGATTGACCAATTGTTCCCAGAATTTTGTATTTCCCTCGGCACCAATATAATTAACGTAGCCTGTACTGTATCCGCCTTCTAAACTGATACGAGGAAGAAGTCGCCATTTTGCCGTATTCAATTGATATTGTGCAATTTTTACACTTTGTTCACCTTTTCTTAAACTCGGCAAAAAAGCTTTTGCCGACGAAATCAAAGATTCCGGAGAAGATGTACTGAAATAAACCTCATCATTATTCAATATTACAGTATCTGTAATTAAATTTTCATCCTTAGGAAAAAACATAATACCTTTTAAAACTAAAATTGCTTGTTCCAGATTATTTTCTTGATGGATAAGATTGAGATCGTTGGTTGCTACAATTGCTTCGGCTTGCAAAACGTCGGACTGTCCGCTGAGACCCAATTCCTCACGAAGTTTAATACTTTTAAGATTATTTTCGCTCTCCTGAAGTTGTTCTTTGGCAAGATTCAACATTCCGGCATAATAGAGAACATTATAATAAGCTTGCATTGTTTGCAAGCATATATCATCTTGCAAAAGCTTTGCATCTTCGGTGCCCATCAATCGGGAAATCTTAGCTATTTTATAATTGTTAACGGTTGAGAATCCGTTAAAAATAGTGTATGTTCCGTAAATTCCGTAAGAATTATTAAAAGAAGTCGTATTAGTATAAGTATTAGTTTCAGGGTCAATGGAACGACCGAAATTTGAGGTGGCACTGGCCGAAGCGGAAATTGAAGGAATAAAATTAAGATAAGATTCCCTGAAATCTAAATCCGTATTTTTATTTTTTGCTTCTTGAATTTTATATTTCGGAGAGTTTTCTATTGCATATCTCATACAATCTTTCAAATTGTAGATCTTTTGTGCAAAAGAAAAATTTGTTACGATCAGTAGGGATAAAATCAATATTGTTTTTCGCATAATATCAAAATTAGATTATCAAGTTTAATAAAAACCGATATATTAATTTCGAAAACTATGCCAAAAATTTATAACACTAATATCCAACTGTTTAATTTATTTGTTTACAAGTAATATGTAAAAAAATTTTACAAAAATGATTAATAAATTTACAAAGATTAATTATAGATTAGCCATTCGGCATCACCTTGCAGGACTTTTTCAAAAGCTTTATTTCCTTTATCTGCTTTTTCTTCTAAATTTTCTGTCCACTTTTTATCTCTAAGTATCATTCTCATATTATATTTAGCATATGCATTATGTAGCTTTTGATCGTATTTACCGATTTTTATATAACTCGAATGCGGATGAACAATATTGCTGATTGTTAATGAGGCAGGATACAAATCCTTGCCGTTTATGGAAAAGATAACCGTAGGCTGTTGCAAAAAGTAATAAATATTTGTAATATACATTGATCCGAAAGCAGGCATATTTTTATTATTAATTTTTACGAGATTATTATCCTCCGAAGCAATTGATACCGAAAATTTCTTATAAGTAGAACGGTAACCTATTATCATATTATCTGTTTTTATATTCCTAAAATCGGGAGTTAGTTCATTCCCTTTACATTTTATGAGGGCAATATAAGAGTCATAAGATTTTGAAGCTTGAGAATAATAGAAAATATTTACTGTATCTTCGGTTTCGTGAAATTTATTATAAAAATTTTTATAGTCATTATATTCATTTATTTTAATTCCATAAATCTTTGTTAAAACGGCACGTATAGATGAATTTTTCTGCGCTGTTATACTCTTCCCGAAAATTGTCTTAATAAAATATAGATTCTGTGTACATACAACATCATTCTCTTTCAAATTAGCGGCTTCTTTAAAGTCATTAAGAATTAACAACCGTTCTTGTGAAATGCTAACATCTTTAGCAATTACTTCATTTGTATATTGTGTCAGCAAAGTAGAAATAAACAACAATATTGCAATAATGCAATTAATTACGACAAAAATAATTTTATTTTTACGTGACAGCAGAATTATAAGATAAAATAATGATGTAATAACAATTATTATAGCCAGAAAAGAGTAATACAAAGTAACATAATCCATACGAAGTGACAAATAAACTTTTTCGGAAAGAACCAATGGAATCTGTGGTAGTACAACTGCAATAGCACTTATCAGCAATAAAAACAACACTTTCTTTTTATTAGTGTTTTGAGGTAATAATTTTAAAATAAATAAATAAAGTAAAACAATAATAAAACTTTTTATATAAGCTAAGATACCTGCATTTTTCAGATAAAACATTAACGAATATTCTGTAGAAATACTATCTGAAAAAGGAATAAAAATCAATTTATAATTGAAGAAAGAAGCTAAAGGGCTTGATTTTACAATAATATTCATTAACATTTGTAATGATTTTACGAATGAAATACCCTCGCTGAATCTATTTCCGACATATTTTGAAGGATATAAATTCAAATACCAAAAATACACTATAATGTAGGCAATACCAAAAAATACAAAAGGTCCTATTTCTTTCAAAAATTTTAATATATTTTCTTTTTTTAAAAAAGTTTTCGGCTTATATTTTGAAAGAATAATAATTAAAACCAGCACATAATACATCAATAAACTTTCTTGAAATAAACTCGCAATTGCCATTAAAACCGAAGAAATAATTATATAATAATATTTTCCTGTTTTATGATAGTTAAAAATAAGATGTATTGAACTTAATACTAAGACAATAGCTACGGAAAAATAAAACGGATAACAAGTAACCGAAGATCCAGCTCCTCCAAATTGAAATAATGCACAAAATAATAATAATCCCAACATAACCAAGAAATTATCATATCCGGCCCTTTTTATTAATGAAAAAAGTAAAATAATTCCAACAATTAAGGGAATCACTTTCATAGTATAATAGAACCAGGGGGCATTAATTAAATATGGAAGAAAATATATCCATCTGACTAATAAAAAGTAAAATCGTCCGGTAAATTTTGCATATCCTAAACCATCCGCAAACCACAAATTTATGTCCGATTTTATAAAATTTTCTAAATCATCAGCAGCAATAAAACTCACTTTAAATAAAGGTAAGAAAGTTAGTACAACTACAATTAACAGCAAAAAATCAAAAAGTATTTTTGTTGATTTTTTGTAAATATCTGTTTCTATTTTCATTTAAAAAAAATTTTCCAAAAGTACAAAAATTATTCTGTTAGCTGATTGTAAAGTAAATTTTATTACCTTTGTCAAATTATTAGACAATTTTATTATGCAAAAAGGTTCTATACTGGTTGTTGATGACAACAAAGCAATTCTTTCGGCGCTCGATTTACTTTTGCCCGAATATTTTAAAGAGATTAAAATGCTTTCGAATCCCAATACAATTATCTCTACAATTAAATCGACTTTGTTTGATGTTGTACTTCTCGATATGAATTTCTCAGCAGGGGTGAATAGCGGCAACGAAGGTTTGTACTGGCTATCCGAAATAAAGAGACATTCTCCGCTCTCGGAAGTTGTTCTTTTTACTGCTTATGCCGATATTGACCTCGCGGTAAACGGTATCAAACGAGGTGCTTTCGATTTTGTTGTAAAACCTTGGGAAAATGCAAAACTGGTTTCTACCCTATTTGCGGCTTACGAACTCTCAAAATCAAAAAAAGAAGTTAAACAACTCAAGGAAATCAAAAAAGAGTTCAGGGCAGATAGTGAAATGTATTGGGGAAATTCTTCCCAAATGCAAAAAATTCTTTCTCTTGTAGAAAGAATCGCAAAAACTGATGCCAATATTCTTATCACCGGCGAAAACGGCACCGGAAAAGACGTGTTGGCAAATGAAATACATAAAAAATCATTCCGGAATAATGAAAGTATGGTTACTGTTGACATAGGAGCGCTGACAGATTCTCTTTTCGAAAGTGAACTCTTCGGTCATGTAAAAGGTTCCTTTACTGATGCTAAAACCGATAGAGCCGGAAAATTCGAAGTGGCTTCCGGCGGAACCTTATTTCTCAATGAAATAGGAAATATTCCATTGCATCTGCAAGCTAAACTTCTAACCGTAATTCAAAATAAATCAATAAGTAGAGTCGGCGGCAACACAGTAATTCCTGTCAATATCCGATTGATAAGCGCAACTAATAAAGATCTCGACGAAATGGTCAGAAATAACGAATTTCGAGAAGATTTACTTTACAGAATCAATACTATCCATATTGCTCTTCCTCCTTTGAGACAACGAAGAGATGAAATTATTCCGCTCGCAGAATTATTCTTGAAAAAATACGCTTTAAAATACGGGAAAAACATCAACGGAATTACTGCTGATGCTCAGGAAAAGTTAAAAAATTATTCTTGGAATGGAAATATCAGAGAGCTGCAACATGCTGTTGAAAAAGCGGTTATCCTTTCAGACGGGGCAAAATTAACTTCAAACGATTTTCTTCTTATCGAAAAAAGTGAAATTCCGTTCAGCGGCAAACTAAATTCAACACTCACTCTCGAAGATATGGAAAGGGAAATGATATCACAAGCTTTAATTGACTACAACGGTAATGTGTCTATGATAGCTCAACAATTGGGAATTACCAGACAAACATTATATAACAAACTAAAAAAGTATCAATTATGATGTTATTTAGTTTTTGTATTCTGTTTACTTTATTCATCAATTTTACCAAGATAAATATATTATTACTGAGAAATTAAAATATCCTCAAAATATCTGTAAATATTTAAATAACCTCCAATGCGAAATAAATTAGTCATACTCTTAATATTCCTGTTGGTTTTCACCATCGGCTCAGTGTTGCTCTTTGTCTATGAAAAATATCCTTTTGCAATTATTTCTACCATAATAAGTTTAATTCTTCTTTTTACTACAATCAGACAATTTAGAAATTCTGTCGAAAAACTTAATTATTTACTGAGTTCTATTGAGAACGACGATTTTGCTTTCAGATTTTCCGACAATATAGAAAGAAGTTTTAAGGAAGAATATTATTTCAGCTATACTTTGAACAGACTAAAAGATATAATGGCAAATGAAAAGAAGTTGGCAAGAGAGCAGGAAAAATATTTTGAATTGATGCTCGATAATGTAATTACGGGAATTATAACCGTTTCGGAACGCGGCGATGTTGTTTTTTGTAATAACAAAATTTACGAAATGTTCAACCTTTCCGTTCTTACTCATATAGATCAACTTAATCGCGTAAGCGAAGAATTGGCGAAGAAAATTTCGGAAATCACTCCCGATGAAAATCCCACAGTATCTTTTTACACAGAGAGCGGTGAAGTTTTTCTTTCTTTGAAATGCAATTATGTTACTATCAGAGATAAAAAACTAAAAATTATTGTAATAAATGATATCGGACAAGAATTGGAAGAAAAAGAACTGGAATCTTGGACTCGTTTGATCCGTGTTCTCACACATGAAATAATGAACACTGTTACTCCGATTTCTTCTCTCAGCGAAACACTATCAAAACATTACGGAAGTACAAACGAAGAAATAAAACAAGGACTTGATGTTATAAGCTCTACAAGTAAAGGACTTATTTCCTTTGTTGATTCGTATAGAAAACTTACACGAATTCCGGAACCGATTAAAAAAGTTGTTTCTGTAAAATCACTTCTAAATAAATTAATTACATTAAATCATGATGATATTGAAAATTTCAACATTAATATTTCGATAAACATGGATAATGAAGATGTTATGATTTATGTTGATGAGAATCTGATTCTTCAAGTTTTAATCAATCTAATGAAAAATGCTGTTTCAGCTTTAAAAGAAATCAGTTATGAAAGATTTATCAATTTTAATGTTTTTGTTGATAATAATGAAGATGTTGTTATCGATATGATTAACAACGGAATGTCTATTAGCAAGGAATTACAGGAGCAAATCTTTATTCCTTTCTTTACAACGAAAAACACCGGTACCGGAATAGGATTGAGTATTTCTCGACAAATTATGAAGTTGCATAACGGTACTCTTAAACTCAAAATTTCCAATGAAAAAGAAACTGTTTTTACTTTAATCTTTAGATAAAATGAATACTACAACACCAAAAGCCGACTTAATTTACGATATTCCCGATTCGGATTTCGATAACTTGATGTTGCATCGAATTTACAATGTGCTTTTTATAGCCAGTGAATACGATGCCTTTGTACTTGAAAATGACGGGAGAATAGACGAACAGATTTTTAATGAATATGTTAAGTTGAATCTGCGACATCCGCCACATTTTATTCATGCACCCAATGAGCTCAGTGCCAGAAAAATTCTGAAAAAAGTAAATATCGACTTGGTAATTATTTTATATACGGCCGGAGAAAGTAATCCTGCCGCATTCGCTAAAGAAATCAAAGATAAATATAACGATTTACCGGTTGTTGCTCTAACTCCATTTCCGCAAGATATTATCAGCAAGCTGAAAAAGAAAGATATTTCTTATTTCGATTATGTTTTCAGCTGGCTCGGAAACGCCGATATAATGTTGGCAATAATTAAACTTATTGAAGATAAAATGAATTTAAAGCACGACGTGCTGAAAGTAGGTGTACAAGTTATTCTTCTTGTAGAAGATTCTATAAGATTTTATTCTTCATATCTGCCGAATATTTACAAAATCGTCTTTAAACAATCAACCGATTTTATGGCTGAAGGTTTGAATGATCATGAGAAAATGCTTCGTATGCGCGGACGACCGAAAATTATTTTGGCGACTAATTATGAAGAAGCTGAACAGTACTTTGAAAAATACAAGGATAACATGCTCGGTGTAATAACTGATGTTAGATATGAAAAAGATGGTGTTGAAGACGATCAGGCCGGAGTGAAATTGATAAAAGCAATTAGAAATGAAGATAAATTCATGTCTATTCTCATGCAATCTTCCGAAGGAAAAAATGCGGAAAAAGCAAAAGAATTACATGTCGGATTTATCAACAAAAACTCTAAAACAATTTCGAGAGAGCTGAAAAATTTTATGCAAAAGTATTTCGCCTTCGGCGATTTTATCTTTGTTAACCCTAAAACGGGTGAGGAAATCGGAAGTGCATCGAATATTAAAACCTTAATGGAAATGATGCAAACCATTCCCGATGACAGTTTGAGATATCATATCAACAATAATCACTTTACCAAATGGTTGATGGCCCGCGCTTGTTTTCCGGTTGCACGACTGTTTAAAGAGCTTTCCGAAAAAGATTTCAAAGATTTGGATCACGTTCGAGATTTTATGTTTGATGTACTTGCCAAATACAGGATAAATAAATCTCACGGAGTAATAGCCGAGTTTACAAGCGAACGCTTTGATGGTTATTTCAGCTTTGCAAGAATCGGCCACGGTTCAATCGGCGGAAAAGCAAGAGGTTTGGCTTTCCTCGACCAACTGTTGCAAAGGCATAAAGAATTTTCCGAATTCGGCGAAATCAATATTGCCATTCCCAGAACTTTAGTCATTTGTACAGATATTTTTGACGAGTTTATGGAAAGTAATTCTCTATATCCGATTGCTTTGTCGAATGTAGAAGATGAAGATATTTTAAATGCTTTCGTCAATGCCAAACTACCTTCCAGAATCAAAGACGACCTAAGGGCATTTTTAAAAATCATCAAAAAGCCTTTGGCAATACGTTCTTCTTCAGTTCTTGAAGATTCATATTATCAACCTTTTGCGGGGATTTACTCTACTTACATGATTCCCTATACGGACGATCATAACTTTATGTTAAAAATATTATCAATAGCTATCAAAAGCGTTTATGCATCGGCTTTTTATAAGGATTCCAAAGCATATACAACAGCTACATCAAATATGATTGACGAGGAGAAAATGGCTATAGTTCTTCAGGAAGTCTGCGGCGAGCAACATGGAGACATTTATTTCCCGACAATCTCAGGTGTTGCACGCTCAATTAACTATTATCCTATCGGAAATGAAAAATTTGAAGACGGAATTGCCTCTATAGCTTTCGGACTTGGAACGTATATTGTACAAGGTAGCAGGTCATTAAGATTCTCGCCCAGACATCCGCATAATATTTTGCAACTTTCAACCAATGAAATGAGTTTACGCGACACTCAAAAAACTTTCTTCGCTCTTGACACCAATCCTAATAGTTTCAAAATCTCAACCGACGAAGGAATTAACATTAAACATTGTAATATTAACTACGCTGCCGAACTTAATGCCACAACAAATGTAATTTCTTATTACGATTATGATAATGCGAATATAATCAGCATGATGCCGGACGGCCATAATTTCAGAAGAGTAGTAACTTTCGCTAATGTCCTGAAATATGATGTTTTTCCTTTGGCACAGATTTTGGATCTGATTCTGACTACCGGACAACAAGAAATGAACAAGCCTGTTGAGATCGAATTTGCCGTTGATTTTTCTTCCGGATTAACGAATACAACTTTCTATATTCTGCAAATTCGCCCGATTGTAGACAACAATACCTTTCTGGATGAAGATATAATGCAAATTCCGGAAAATAAAACAATTCTTACAAGTAAACAAGCTTTGGGACAAGGTGTAATTCCGAAAATAAAGCATATTGTTTATGTAAAGCCGCAGAGTTTTAATCCGGCAAAATCACATGAGATTGCAAGAATGATAGACAAAATTAACTCCGAATTTATCAAAGAAGATACTTATTATGTTTTAATTGGTCCCGGCAGATGGGGCTCAAGCGACCCATGGCTCGGAATTCCAACCAAATGGACAAATATTTCCAATGCGAAACTGATTGTAGAATCAAGTTTAAGTAATTATAGGATAGAGCCAAGCCAAGGCACTCATTTCTTCCAGAATCTCACATCTTTAGGAGTCGGATATTTCACAATTAATCCGTATATAAATGACGGTTATTTTAATTTGGAATTTTTAGATAAGCAGCAGGCAATTTTCGAAAACGAATACATAAGAATAGTAAAATTCGATAAAGAATTAACAATAAAGATCGACGGTCGAAAAACATACGGCATTGTGATGATGTGATAATCGTACTTTTTGAATGATTAAATATACTGAAATAGACAAAAAATCTAAACTTTAAACTTTAAACTCTCAACTATTATATTATCTTTGCAGTCGATTTTTATTAAATTAACATATAATGACATCATTGAATCTCCTTAATTATTTTCTTGACAATTACAATCTTTTTTTAATTATTATGGCAGCCTTAGCGGTTGTTGTTTTTATTGTTCTTAACTTTATTGAAGTTGGTTACGGTATTACTATAAATAAAAAGTGGGGTGCCGCAATAAATAATAAAATCGGATGGCTGTGCATGGAAGTTCCGGTTTTTGTTTTAATGACAGTATTGTGTTTATTATCACCTAGAATAATTCCATTTAAAATATCCACATCATTAGTTCCGCTGATTTTTTTCTTATTCTTTCAGATACATTACATTAGAAGATCATTAATATTTCCGTTTTTGTTAAAAGGTAAAAGTAAAATGCCAGTAACTGTAATGTTGATGGGATTTTTATTTAACATTTGCAATGCTTTGATGCAAGGCGGATGGTTTTTTTATAAATCGCCGGTAGATATGTACACTCTAAGTTGGTTGCTTACTCCACAATTTATTATCGGAACTATTATTTATTTCGGAGGAATGATTATTAACATCCAATCCGATAAAATTATCCAAGATTTACGTACGCCCGGAGATACAAAACATTACTTACCCACAAAAGGTTTATTTAAACATGTAACCGGAGCGCATTATTTCGGTGAAGTCATTGAATGGGTGGGTTTCGCAATATTAACTTGGTCGCCTGCAGGCGCTGTATTTGCATTATGGACATTTGCAAATCTTGTTCCGCGCGCAAATGCTGTTTATCACAGCTATCAAAAAATGTTCGGTTACGACACCATCAAAGATAAAAAATTAAAAAGAATATTTCCTTATATATATTAGTATATTAGTTTGAAAATTATAAAGGTATAAAGATTATCTAATCTTTAAAATTTAAATTGATTTTCTTGTAAAACATCATTATACTACAATTAAATATAAATCGTTTCGGATATTTTTATATTCTATCTATTTGATTTACCGGTTACATTTCATGGAGAAAGGGCAATTTCTATTTGCATGATTATAAATCAATTCTATCAATCTAATTGATTTTATACATTTCTAATGCTTTTTGTATATTTGCAGATAAATTTTTTATTATGTCCGAATCTTTATTATTTACACCGGCAAAACTTGGCCCCTTAACTCTTAGAAATCGTACTATCAGAGCTGCTGCTTTCGAAGGCATGTGCCCTAATAACAATCCGAGCCAACAATTACACGATTATCATGTTTCTGTTGCGGCAGGAGGTATCGGAATGACTAACCTTGCATATTCATCGGTAACAAAAAACGGATTATCTTTTCCGCATCAATTATGGTTAAGAAAAGAAATCATTTCGGATCTTAAGAAAATAACCGACGATATTCATAAAGAAGGTGCGGCGGCATCGGTACAAATTGGACACTGCGGAAATATGTCGAAAAGAAGTGTTGCCGGACAATTGCCGATATCCGCCTCATACGGATTTAATGTCTATTCTCCAACCTTTGTAAGGAAGATGAGAAAAGATGAAATAACGGAAGTTGCAAAAGCTTTCGGAACAGCCGTAAATTTTGCACGCGATGCCGGATTTGACGCCGTGGAAGTTCATGCCGGTCATGGTTATTTACTGAGTCAGTTTTTATCAAAATATACAAATCATCGTCATGATGAATATGGCGGAAGTTTAGAAAATCGAATGCGGTTTATGAGTATGGCAATAAATTACGCTATGGAAGCCGCTAAAAATGATATGGCCGTTACTGTGAAAATGAATATGAACGACGGATTCAAATTTCTTGGCGGTATGCAAACCGACGATTGTATTTTGGTTGCCAAGAGGCTTGAGTCTTTGGGTGTTCACGGATTAGTTCTGAGCGGCGGATTCGTAAGTCATGCGCCTATGCACGTCATGTACGGAAGTATGCCTACAAAGACAATGTCGTATTACATGAGTCCTTCAATAATTAAACCACTTGCAAAATATTTTGGAAAGATTTTAGTTCCTACTGTTCCCTTTAAAGAAGCTTATTTCTATGAAGACGCTTTAAAATTCAGAGAAGCTGTTAAGTTGCCTTTAATTTATGTAGGAGGATTAGTTGCAAGGGATAAGATTGATATGGTTTTAAATTCAGGATTTGAATTTATTGCCATGGCAAGAGCCCTTGTAAACGAACCCGGATTTGTTAACCGGATGAAAGAAGAAGGTAATATCAGATGTAATTGCGAACATGTAAATTATTGCATCGGAAGAATGTATTCTAAAGATATGGTTTGTCATCAACACGTTAAAGAAGAATTACCTAAATGTATAAAAAAGGAAATAGAAAAGGCAAAACGGCATTAGTAACTGGAGCGGCTTCCGGAATCGGTTATGCTTTTGCTGAGAAGCTGGCGCAAGACGGATATGACTTACTGATTTCTGATCTTCAAGAAGAAAAAACAATTGAAGTTGCTGATAATCTACATAATAATTATGCAATTGATGTAAAATATCTTATATTAGATTTATCCAGAATTGATGCGGCTGAAATCATATATGAATTTTGTTGTAATAAGAACATTGAAATCTATATTTTAATTAGTAATGCCGGAAGATTTGCTTTTGATTCGATAACGGATATCGAAACAGATAAATATGATTCGATCTTGCAATTACACATGAATACACCTGCAAAGTTATGCAGATTATTCGGCAAAGACATGAAAAAAAGAAGAAATGGTTATATTCTAACCGTATCCTCATTATCCGCATGGATGCCCTATCCATATTTATCACTTTATTCTTCAACAAAAAGATTTCTCAGAACATTCTCAAGGTCAATACACTTCGAGTTCTCAAATTATAATGTAGGAGTTACAACAATTTGTCCAGGGGCAATAGATACGGACCTTTACAATTTAAAACCACATTTGCGGAAAATCGCACGAAATCTCGGTATAATGATGAAGCCGGAAATTTTAGCAGAAAGATCATTAAAAAAAATGCAAAGAAAACGTGTAACTTATATTCCTGGTCTGATAAACAAAATTGCCATACCTATTTTATTAATAATTCCTGTTAGGATTATTACTTTCTTTACACGAAAAATAGCAGGAGATAAGTTTAATTAACTAATAAGTAAAACTTAAAGAATAAATTGCACTTAAGTTTTGAATACATTAATTATTAAACCTGCATGTTTTGAAAAATATATAATTATGTACGAAGGTAAACATCTAAGAATAAAATACTTTTCCTCAAATCAATAAACTTTTTCGATTAAAAATCGTATTATTTGAAAAAAAATTACGACTTTTGCAAAATCATTAATTAAAAAATTAATATTATGTCAGAAATTGCAAACAAAGTAAAAGAAATTATCGTTGACAAATTAGGAGTATCTCCGGATCAAGTAACTCCTGAAGCAAGTTTTACAGGTGATTTAGGTGCCGATTCATTAGATACAGTGGATCTCATCATGGAATTTGAAAAAGAATTTAAAATTTCTATCCCTGAAGATTCAGCAAGTACAATCAGCACAGTTGGCGACGCTATCTCTTACATTGAATCATTAAATTAATAATCCCATTATGGCACTTAACCGAGTAGTAATTACAGGTTATGGGGCACTTACTCCATTAGGTAATAATGCTAACGATTTTTGGCAAGGATTAATTAATGGAGTAAGTGGTGCTAATGAAATAACCCGTTTTGACGCATCAAAGTTTAAGACACAGTTTGCATGTGAATTAAAAAATTTTGATCCCTCGGATTATTATGATAAAAAAGAACTTAGAAAGCTGGATCCTTTTACACTTTATGCTTTAATTGCTAGTGATGAGGCATTTAAGCATGCGAAATTTCAAACAGACAGATTACGCAAAGACCGTTGCGGTGTTATTTGGGGCTCGGGAATTGGTGGACTTGAAACTCTTACAACAGAAATAAATGATTTTGTTACTGGAGACGGAACGCCGAGATTTAGCCCATACTTAATAACCAAGATGATTATTGATATAGTTGCAGGTCAAATTGCTATCAAATATGGTTTTGAAGGTGTTAATTACGCAACTGTTGCGGCTTGTGCAAGCAGCGCCGTAGCAATAATTGACGCTTATTACAATATTCAATTAGGGAAAGCAGATGTTATTATTGCCGGTGGTTCAGAAGCTCCAATTAACCCTGTCGGAGTTGGCGGGTTTAATTCTATAACTGCTCTTTCAACAAGAAATGAAGATTATAAAACAGCATCCCGACCTTTTGATAAAGATAGAGACGGATTTGTTATAGGTGAAGGAGCCGGCGCTTTGATAATTGAGAACTATGATCATGCTGTTAAAAGAAAAGCAACTATTTACGCTGAAATAGTCGGCACAGGCATATCCTGCGATGCGTCTCATATTACAGCTCCTCAACCAGAGGGCAAAGGCGCTTATAAAGCTATGCAAATCGCAATAAATGATGCGAATATTAAACCTGAAGATATTGATTATATAAATGCTCACGGCACTTCTACCCCACTTGGTGATATTGCCGAATTATATGCTATAAGAAAACTTTTTAATGATAGCTCAAGATTGGCAATTAGTTCTACTAAATCGATGACTGGGCATTTATTAGGAGCAGCAGGCGCCGTTGAAGCTATTGCTTCCATCATGAGCATTCAACACGGAATAATGCCTCCTACGATTAATCATTTTACTGACGATCCGGATATTGAAAACCTTAAACTCAATATCATTTATAATAAAACAAAAAAACGTAAAACCAATTATGCAATGAGCAACGCTTTTGGTTTTGGCGGTCACAATACTTCGATTATATTCAAAAAAGTATAATTGTTTTGCAAGGAAAAAGAAAAACACGGAGACCTATAAAATCTTTTTTTTCTTCGGATAAAAATTTATTCATAATTATCAATAATGTTATGGGTTTTTTTCCGAATAATATTCATTTGTATAAATTAGCTTTTCAATATAAGGGTGGTGTTTCTCAAGAAAACAACAAATCAAATCTCAATAACGAACGACTTGAATATCTTGGTGATGCCATTCTCGGAGCTATAATTGCCGAATATTTGTACAAAATGTATCCTTTCAAAAGTGAAGGTTTTTTATCCGAGATGCGTTCTAAAATTGTAAGTAGATCACAATTGAATCTTGTTACTAAAAAGATTGGGCTTGATAAATTGATTTCTACTAAAAATAACGCACAATCTAAATCGCTCTATGGTGATGTTTTCGAGGCATTTGTAGGAGCAATGTTTCTTGATAAAGGTTTTGAATTTACAAAGAAAATAATAATAAATAACATTGTTACAAAACTATTCGATCTAAAAGAGTTGGAGAAACAAAATTTTAATTTCAAAAGTCAACTTTTAGAGTGGGCCCAAAAAAACAAACAATATACCGAGTTTAAGGTAATAGATGAAATTCCCGCTAATGGTCATGCCAAACAATACATTGTCAGAGTATTTATTGATGGTAAACCAATGGAAACAGGTTGTGATTTCAATATAAAAGGGGCCGAACAAGTTGCCGCTCAAAAAACTCTGGAAATTATCCATCCCTCTTGTTAATTTTTAATAACTTTGCACTTCGTTTATACCGGGTATTTATAATTTTGGTTTAAAGATTAATTACGGCCCCGTAGTTAAATTGGATAGAATGCGAGATTCCGGTTCTTGTGGTGGGGGTTCAAGTCCCTCCGGGGTCACTAACATATTTTTGCATGAAAGTATCAGTAATAGGTTGTACCGGTTTAGTCGGAAGTATTATTATCAAAGTATTGGAAGAGCAACAGATAAAAATAGCTGAGCTCTTACCTGTTGCTTCCGCAAAATCTGTCGGTAAAACCATCACTTTCAACGGACAGAAAATTAAAATAATTTCTGTTGAAGAAGCAATTGAGAGAAAACCGGATTTTGTAATTTTTTCTGCGGGAAAAGACGTATCATTAAAGTATGCCCCGATATTTACAGCCGGAGGTGCTACAGTTATTGATAATTCCTCGGCATGGCGAATGAATAAAGACATCCCTTTGGTTGTTCCGGAAATAAATATTCATACGGCTTTCAACAAAAAATTAATTGCTAATCCTAATTGTTCCACAATACAAATGGTATTGGCTATTCATAATTTACATAAAGAATTAAAGATAAAACGATTAATTGTATCCACATATCAATCCGTTTCAGGTTCGGGAGCTAAAGGCACAAATCAACTTTTTTCCGAAAGGTCAGGAAATGAATGTACCAGCCCAGCATACCCGCACCAAATCGATCTTAATATTATTCCTCATGGCGGAGCTTTTCTTGATAATGGATACACTGAAGAAGAAATTAAACTTGTTAATGAAACACACAAAATATTAGATGATCCGTCAATTCAAGTAACGGCAACAGTTGTTAGAGTTCCGGTTACCGGCGGACATTCCATTTCCTTAAATGCTGAATTTGAAAAAGAATTTACTTTAGATCAAATCTATCATATTCTTGATAATACCAACGGAGTAATTGTAATGGATGATGTTTCAAAGAACATTTATCCCACTCCGATACATGCTGAAGGTAAGGACGATGTTTTTGTGGGAAGAATCAGAAGAGATTTTTCGGCTCCAAATTCGGTGAATATGTGGATAACTGCAGATAATCTAAGAAAAGGTGCCGCCACTAATGCAGTTCAAATTTTAAAAGAACTGATCAAAATAACGTAATTTTAATAGAATTAAATTCATATAAACAAGTTTTGTTAACGTAAATAAAATCATATTAATACAATTACAGACAATGAGTAAAACAACAATAAACGAGTAAAATTATTTTCGTATGAAGTATTATTCCGATATAACTACCCTTCCTGAAATAAATAATGCGATTGTTGCCGTAGGCAATTTTGATGGCGTTCATCTCGGGCATAAAGCTATTATCGACAAAATGAAGGAAATTAAAGAGAAAAACGGTGGAAGCATAGTTATAGTTACTTTCTCTCCTCATCCAAAAAGCGTACTCTCCAACGAAGGAATAAAATATATCCATTCAAACGGCAGAAAAGCAAATCTTTTAGCAAAACTTGGTGTGGATTATCTTATAGATATCAGATTTACTTCAGAATTTTCAAAACTTACTCCATCGGAATTCATCAATAATTATCTTGTAAGATATATTCACATGAAACATATTGTTGTAGGTTACGACTGTCATTTCGGTCCCGATCACAACAAAACTATAGCTGCACTTCAAGAATTAAGTAAAAAATATAATTACGATATTATCAGCATTCCGCCTGTGTATTACAATGATAAAATAATTAGTTCTACAGCAATCAGGAAAGCTTTGCAAGATGGAAATATCAAAGAAGCTAATATGATGCTCGGCTATGAATATTCCATTTACGGAAAAGTTGTTTACGGACAGCAAATTGGCAGAACAATAGGGTTTCCGACCACTAATGTTCTTATTGATGATGATTTAAAGCTTATTGCAGCAAATGGAGTATATGCATGTAAGATAAAAATAGATAATGAAAACTACTTCGGAATGTGCAATATAGGATATAGACCTACAGTCAACGGAAAAGATTTAACTATTGAAGCAAATATTTTTGATTTCGACAGAGATATTTACGATGAATACATCGGTGTATATTTTGTTGACAGGATAAGAAATGAAATTATCTTCAAAGATTTAGAAGCCTTAAAAGAACAGTTAAAGAAAGATGTATTATCTGCTATTAAAATGTTTTGAATATAACCTCTTAAATTTAAACAATTCCTGAGAGTTTATTTCTTTTGATTAGGATTTTAATCCTTAAATCAATTCTTAATCGCCAAGGCATACAAAATTAAAGCAATCAATACTATAACGAGTAAGTTTCCGCATCCGCTTTAACCTTCTTAACCAATCCTTGCAGAACAGTACCAGGGCCTACTTCATAGAATTGAGTTGCACCGTTAGCAATCATATTCTGAACTATTTGCATCCATTTGACAGGAGAAGTGAGCTGATTTATCAAGTTTGTTTTAATGACATCCGGATTCTTAACCGGCAATGCATTCACATTTTGATAGATAGGACATTCGGGTTGTTTTATATTAACCTTATTAATAGCTTCAGCTAACCCTTCTCTTGCAGGCTCCATTAGAGGAGAGTGGAAAGCGCCGCCGACTTTGAGAGGAATAACTTTTCCACCGGCTTCATTAATAATTACTGTAGCTTTCTCAACACCGGAAATTGTACCTGAAATCACTAATTGCGCGGGTGAATTATAATTAGCAGGAACTACTATATCATCAACAATAGTTTTCAATAATGATTCTATTTTTTCGGTTTCAAGTTTCATAACTGCAGCCATTGTTGAGGGTTGTTTTTCACAAGCCTCTTGCATAAGCATTGCCCTGCGAGTTACTAATTTAAGTCCGTCTTCAAAAGATAAAGCACCTATAGCTGTTAAAGCTGAAAACTCACCTAATGAATGGCCTGCAACCATATCGGGCTTAAACATATCTTTCTTTACAATAGAAAGGATAACAGAATGAAGAAAAATTGCAGGTTGAGTTACTTTGGTTTGTTTTAACTCTTCCTCCGTACCTTCAAACATAATATCCGAAATCTTAAAGTCTAGGATATGATTTGCCTTATTAAATAAATCACGGGCTTGGGATGAAGAATCATAAAGATCTTTTCCCATTCCAGAAAACTGTGCCCCTTGTCCGGGGAAAATAAATGCTTTCATGTTAATATTAATATATTTATTAATGTAATTTTGTACCAATCAAGTGCATAAACTCTTCACGAGTTTCTTTTCTAAGAAAAGCACCGATAAAATCGGAAGTTGTAGTTACTGAATTTTGTTTTTGAATACCACGCATAGACATACAAGTATGTTGAGCTTCAATAACAACACCTACACCTAAAGGATTTAAAGTGTCATATATTGCCTCTTTTATTTCTGTTGTCATTCTTTCTTGCACTTGTAAACGTCTGGCAAAGGCATCAACAACACGAGCTATTTTGCTTAAGCCCACTATATGGTTTCGGGGGATATATCCTACATGTGCCTTTCCTATAAAAGGTAGTAAATGATGTTCACACATAGAATATATTTCAATATCTTTAACCACAACCATCTGTTTATAATCTTCCCTAAACATTGCCGAACGGAGCATTTCCTTAGGGTCAACCAAATTGCCGTGAGTAAAAAACTTCATTGCTTTTGAAATTCTTACCGGTGTTTTTAATAATCCTTCTCTTTCCGGATTTTCACCAAGTAAATGTAGTATTTCTTTATAATGATAACTCAATTTAGATATTTTCTCGGGATCATAAAGATTTTTCAAACCTGAATAACCCTTCAGATCATCACAATCCATACCATCCTCCGAAAACAATGAGATATTGTCAATATCCGTCATTAAGAAATTATTTATTCTATATTATTATTTTCTTCCAATTTCATTTTACAAGTCCCGACAAATACGGCACCTGATTCTATATATAATTTTGAAGTAGTTATTTCTCCTTCAAAAATTGCAGTAGATTTCAACTCCAATAATTCGGCAACAAAAATATTCGCCTTACATCTTCCTTCAATAGAAGCGTTGGCACATTCAAGTTCTCCTTCAATTATTCCTTGTTCGCCAATAATTACTTTACCTTGAGCTTTTATTGTACCCTTAACATTCCCGTCGATACGAATATTTCCGTTTGTTTCAATATTACCGTTAATTACAGCGCCACATTGGATAATATTTGCGCTAATATTTTTTTCAATTTCAATTTCTTTTCCCATAGCTTAATTCTAATCTCTCATTGATAATAACTTAGTATTAAAGAAGTAAATATAAGCATCCAGATTCTTACTTCTATAAAATACCGGATAATTTTCTTGAGATATAACAAAATGATAATAGGCATCGGAAGGCAATCCCGCATATATATATTGATTTACAATGGCATTCTCATAGAAGTCCAAAGCTTTATTACAATCAGTAAAAGATACAACAGTAACCAATTCATACTTATCGGTAAGCATTACCGAGTTGGATTTCAAATTATCTAATTTGTGATAACGCATCAGATAATCTGAAACTCTTGTTGTTGTGGCTTTGATATTACTTTTTGTATTATCCAGAACTAAAACATAAAAATAGGTTGTATTGCATTTATATTTATACTGAGATACTTCTTGTTCGAATTTCTCTTGTTCCTGTTTTTCTTTTTCAATAGTAGCCATTGTAGCCGAATCCATGACTACTTCTTCTCCTTTACCGAAATAATCTATCATATTCTGAGCTAAAGGTGACACTTCGCTATTCGAATATTTTTCGGTAATTTCCTTAAACTTAATAAATGCCGATTCGGAATCTTCGTTTTTCGCAAGATCCGCCATAGCAGACATATAGAGGAATTTAGGAACAAAATCGGAATCATTCAGCTCAATCCCTTCCTGAGCATATAACTGTACAACATCAAACATTTTGTCTTCATAAGTAAGATATACGTCAGTATAAAGGTTTCTCGAAGCATCAAGTCTTTCACGCATCGTTATTGCGTATGTAGGATCCTGTAGCAACTTTGCATAATCACTATCAGGGAATTTGGAAATAATATTAGACTTAGTTTCATTAACACAGGCAATATCTGTCATCTCCTGGCAATTCATATATTTCATATAATATGAAAGCAATAAATATTTTGACTCGGGAAATCTTCTGATAAGATTATTAAAGCATTCATTTGAAAGTTCTAAGTCACCGAGCCGTTCCGAAGAAATAAAGCCCGCATCATATAGTGCCTTTTCAATCTTTTCATTCGATAATGCCATTTTCTCTTCTGTTAATGGAAGATATTGCAAATAGTATCTTTCATCCATAACATCGGTAATATACTCTGTTGTATCTGTAACTGAATCATCTATAACAATATCATCCAATTCATCCCATGAAAATGATTGTTTATTTTTCAAGAACCAAAGGTCTTCTTGTTTTCTATTTCCCCAACGACGTTTAAACTCGCTAATCCCGCTACTAACCATTTGGTTATTATAAAAATACCAGTTATTAGTACTACCGAGCCGACCGGTAAGACGTTGATCTTCATATTGGCTAACTGTAGATGCACTAAAATCTCTCTGTTGCTGCATCTCTATCTCTCTCTGAATTCTCTCCTGTTCTTTTAAGTCGGCAATAATTCCTCCAATAATAGCCATTCGTTTAGACTCATCCATAGTTGCAAGATTTTGAAGGCTGTCTTCCGTTTGAACTATCATTAAATTAGAAACCAAATCCGTAAGAATATTTGTTTTTTCTTTTATCTGAACATAATCAACATAATCCGTAGGTAAAAACTGTACAGTTGTATCATAGTAAGGTTGAGATTCTATATATTTTTTTTGTTCAAAATAAATGTCAGCTAATTTGTAAGCTCCTAAAGCTTTCTGGTAATTATTATTAACACTCGTAGCAACGGAGAGTGCAAGATATTTCATTTCAGATTGTTGATCACCGTTACGTCTTGCAACTTCGGCGAGAGCGTAATATATCTGATCACGAAAATCCTTGTTTTTATCCTCTTTAAGCATTTTGTTTAATATTTTCACAACGTAAGCACCTTCTTTAGGATCAGCACATTGAGCCATACGTATCTTAGAGTTGAAAGTAATCATAAAATCATTACCCTTAGTCGATTTTTTAAAATACTTTGAAGCATCAGAATAACTCTCTTGCTGTTGATTAATTTGTCCCAGAATAAAGTTAACACGTTGTTTTAATTTTTTATTTCCTTTATTTTGCTCAAGAGATTTTTCCAGATACTTCACTGCATCATCATATTTTTTCTGACTTAAATAGTAATCCGCATAAACAATAGGAAATTCTTTCTGAATACTTCTTACAACCTCAAAATTATTAATCAAAGGTTGCATATCTTCGAGGATTACTTGTGCTTTCTCAAATTCCCTATTTTGTATATAAGTTTTGGCAAGCCATAACTGTGCCTCATGCTGTGTTGTTTTATTAGGATAAGTTTTGATAATATACTGGAATGTACGTCTGGCATTACTGAAGTCTTTTTGAAAGAAATAACTTTTTCCTATTACCATGTAACA
Organism: Bacteroidales bacterium; assembly: GCA_031276035.1. NCBI lineage: Bacteria > Pseudomonadati > Bacteroidota > Bacteroidia > Bacteroidales > Bacteroidales bacterium. Next base: position 200,520 of record JAISNV010000001.1, read on the forward strand.
ATCATCAATCCACTTTATTTTTTCCTCACTATTAAACACCATAGAATGGCGTCTAATCATAAGAAAACTTTTCTCAATAGAATTATCCAGATTCGGTTTCATAGACTGGGCTTCCTGTTTATTCCCATAATAGACTACAGGAATTACAGACATAAAGTTATCAACTCCGTTATCCCGCATTTGCTTAACAGTAGTTTTTAGATTATCATTAGCATTCCAATAACCGTTATAATGTGTGGTAAGATTATGATAAGAGCGGCGTGTAAAAGTATTTTTCTTCGTAGAACATGAGGAAAACACAACCACAAGCATGATAACCAGCAGTGTTATTATAATATTTTTCGATTTCACTATAAAAATTCTAATTAGTTTATTATATTAACTAATAAACGGCAAATTTATTTTATTTTTTTTAATTAACAGCAAGTTTTTAATTAATTAAAAAAAAAATTTAGATATTTGCATTCTATTTTATCAAAAATAATAATGAGCAAGAAGTTTCCTGAATATAAAAATAATTGGACGAATAAATTAAGGCAACGTTTAAGAATTGTTGTCCAATCGGAACATGACTTTCAAGAAAAGAGGCAATTTAATATTACTCCCATAAAACTAATTTCTTTATCCTTTGCCATTGTGTTATTTTTCGTAATTATTACGGCTGCAGTAATTTCATTTACAAGATTAAGAGTTTTGATTCCCGGATATGCCGATCCCAGACTACGTGAAGATTTATATAATCTGGAGCAGAAAACGGATAGTTTAGACTTAATACTTAATCAGATATTACTTTATGATAATAATATCCGAAGAATTTTATTAGGGGAAGATAGTGCATTGATTGAACGTACGGAAGATAATATTTCAATTAACAACACCAATTTTGAATATAGGATTTCCTCTGTTGATTCTGTTTTTAGAAGTAATTTCGAACATGAGTCTATGTATAATTTACATGACAGATATGTTGATAAAGAGAAGAGTTTAAAAAGTTTCTCGTTTTATCCTCCCATTAAAGGTATGATTACATCTCAATTTAATGAATCGCTTGGCCATATAGGTACTGATATTATTCCTGTAGGCAGTGAGCTTGTAAAATCAATTATGAATGGAGTTGTAATATTTTCGGGTTGGACAGTTGAAACCGGTAATGTAATTATTATCAGTCACCAATATAATGTAATAAGTGTTTATAAACATAATTCCGTATTATTAAATAAATCCGGCGATTATGTCCGGGCGGGAGAAGCAATTGCCATTTGCGGTAATTCTGGCGAGTTAACAACCGGTCCGCATTTGCATTTTGAACTATGGTTTGAAAACAGACCTGTAGATGCCGAAGAATTTATTAATTTCGGAGGAGAAGGAAATTAAAGTTTGCCATTATCTGATTAGTTTCTAAATATTCAATTTATCAAATAAAAAGGCTCTATCCAAATTGGATAAAGCCTTTTTACATTAAATTAAAAAATCTTTATTGAACAACAACTCTAACTCTTTCTATATTACCATCAACTGTGGTTATATTGAAAAAATAGATACCTGTTTTGTATGATGCAACATTAATAGCATTTACAGCTCCGTATTTTGCTACTAGTTGACCAACACTATTGTAAACTGTTACATTTGCAATATTTATACCTTCTATGTTAATAACATCATCTGCCGGGTTAGGATAAAGTTTAAATGTTGAATGGGTTTCAATACCAAGGTCTATAGTCACATCAACACAAACTTCTTCCGATTCGCAATTAGGATGAACCGCTACAACACAATATTCATAAATTCCATTTGGAAGGGTTACAACATCATCAATATATTGTTCGCCACTAACGTTATTTGCAATAAGGGTACCTTCTCTATAAATATCATAGAATATCTCATATACCGGTGTTTCTACAAAAGCTTCTACATTCCAGTTTGCGCTAACGCTACCTGTTAATGCATATAAATTTGACCATAAACCATTATAGTACATTAAATCTCCTTTATCTGCTACTCTTGGACCTGCATCACAACCTGCGGGGTGATTACTTGTTGTAACTACACGATATCCTACCCATAATTCTTTAGTTACGTCAATTTCATAAGGTTCAGTTAAAATAACTTCATTATAAGCCTCTTCAACTAATGATTGGGTCACTGCCTGTTCGTATACTAATGTACCAGGATTGGTTACTGATGTTGCTCCCTGATAAATATGAAGTGTAAAATTAGCTACTGATGGATAATATGGTACAAAATTTATTTTTGTAATCCAGTCGCCACCTGATATATTAAGTGCTGCTAAATCTGCAACTGTCCATCTTGCTGCAACAATAAACTCTGCTGCGCCTCCCGTACCTATAGCATCATAGTTTGCGCCGGCATAAGTAATCCATCCGTCTTTAGAACCGTTATCGCCTTTTGACGTATTTTCCGGTCTCTCAATATTAGAATATAAAGATGAGAATGGAGCATTACCTTTATCATAAACAGTAACTGCTTCTTCGTTGATAGACGATGTTTCTATAATGTTATGAGATAATTTTTTACCTTTCGATGGTGCTGTCCAATCAAGTGTTACCTTATTTGCACTTGAATTAAATGAACCTGTAAGGTCTGTAACTGGCTCGCAGTCATTTTGACAAGCAGGTTTATTTATTGATATAGGGTTAGATTCATTACTACCGCAATTTACTGTAACACTCCAAGTATGACCTATCGTAGAATCAAAACCTGTATCAGTATATGAGGTTGTTGTGATATTTTCTGCAATCTTAGTTGTACCTCTATAAACATTATAAGTATATCCGCTTCCGAGACCTGTCCATGAAATTACCGCTTCATTACAATCTGTATTATACTCAACTGCTAAATTTGTTGGAGGATTGCAGGGCAAGATTTCAGCACATCCTTCATTAGTAGCTAATGAAATACAACCATTTTCATACTCTGCTCTTACTTTATAGCAATATGTTCCAGCAGTAGCTATATTTGTGTCAGTATAATTTGTTACAGTAGGGCCAACTGTAGCAAATGGAGTCGTATTATCACCATAATAAATGTTATACCTTAATAAACCCGTAGATGGGTTCGGTGCCGTCCATGTTAAATGTATATTATTAAAATTCTGAACTGTTGCAACTAAGTTAGTTGGGGAATTACAATCCGGAGGAGCAATTGTGAAAGTAACATCTACAACAGCTTCCCCAACATTAGGATTAGCACTAGTAAATTCAAGATTAGCATGCCATTCACCTTCTTCAGCATACAAGCCGTCCATAGTTAAATTAATAGTTTGAGTACCACCAGCAGCTATAGTTCCTGAGCTCGGTTCAATACCAATCAACCAACCTGCTAATCCTAATTCGAATATACCTACTAAATTAGGCTCAGATTGGATTGATGCGAAATAGCACACTTTACCACCGAATTCACCGGTAAATGCACCGCCTGAACTTCCATATGCTGCACCCGGGCTCATAAGCGTTCTCGGATCAAATCCGAAACTTGTATACGAATTTGCCGCAATATCATATTGTTGCACTAATGCACTCGCTCCATCAGGGTTTTGTGTATTTAATAACAAATACGGTCCGCCTGCTGTAGTATTGTCATATGCTGAGCCATATACATCTACCGGGGCCAGAGCCGTAAATAATACTGCACCCGATCGGCTTATTTTATATAATCCTTCCCAAGGACCAACCCAGAAAGTATCATCTGAAGGATCATAAGTACAATGTCTAACACCACCATTAGAAGCAGAAGTTATTGCACCAATAAATGCTCTATTTGCCAAATCCATAATATAAATTATTGCAGTCGTATTACCAGCATAAAAATAAGTGCCATCATATGTTATATCACGAACTTCACCGACACCGGAAATTGTAAAGGTTTCTATAAAATTGCCTTCCATATCATATTGTGCAAATGATCCGCTGGCATTCCATCGTGATAAGTAAATATAATTGCCATCTGTTGCTACACCTGTATATCCATTACCTGGAGCAGTTATTTCACCTACTATATCCCAAGCGGCTTTTGAGCCACCTTTATCAAGATAATCTACATTAAAACCAAAGTTAAGCGGGCCATCACCGGTATTAGATAATGTAACTGTTGCTTGACCATTAACTCCGTAACTGGTTGTTACATCAACATCAGTTGGGTTTACAGAAATAACAGGAACTGTCATTTGATAATTCTTTGTAGCACCACCAGAAACTGCAGTATAAGTTTCTGTTATTGTATTATAACCGGCAGCAGAAACTGTAACATTATAACTATATCCTACTATAGCTTCAATAGAATAGTTTCCTGTTCCGGTTGTATAAACTGTTGAAGGAGCCGGGCCGCCTGTATATGCAACTAATGCGCCTTCAATAGCAGCACCGCCTGTATTCTTTGTGATTGTGCCAATAATTGTAGCTGTCTCTGGAGCAGTACAAGTATTAGTATAGGTATGAAAAACTCCAGATGATGGAGCTTCACCTAATCCGCAATTATAAATTTCCATACCCCAGGCATCAGTAATTATAAAAGAGATTTCATAATCCCATGGACTTCCTGAATACCATGAAAATGATACGTTTCCTTCAGGAATCATTAATGATTGTGTTCCAGAAACTCCATACGCTAATGTAATCGATGCATAAGTCGAATTACCGTCAACGCCAACAGTAATAGTAGAATTATTCCAACCGTCACCGTAACCGTCATGCATTTCAAAATTAATATTACACATATCACCTACTGTAATATTGCCAATACATTCACTGATAGGAATACAACCACCAGCAAATAAAGCTTTAACGCAATATGAATGTGTCCCGGATGGAACATTAGTATGATTATATGAAGTTGATGTAACTGTTGTTAAACTTATACCGTCAAACAGAATTTCATAACCTGTCGGACTACCTGCAGGAGCTGTCCAAGTAAGAGCAACTGAGCTTCCGGTAACATTTGCATTTAGGTTGGTAATCTTTTCACAAGGCTCATCATCACCACCAGCTTCACCAACTATAGTGAATGATTCTACAAAACGAGAATTAAAAATACCATAAGTTGTTTGAGCACCGGTTGATTTGTCTAAATGTATTAATGGAACATTCACCGGATTATTGGTTTGACGTTTTCCCCAATAAATCTCATCTGTTTCACGGTCAATTGAAATATCCTGTATATAGTTAACACTTGCACCTAAAGTTCCAATCAAACTATAAGTGCCTACTACAACATCAAATGAACCAAACTCAGAGGTGCCGCTTGCAACCACTTTTACAAGATAGCCATCACCTGAATTATCAATTGTTAAGTAGCATATACCGGGAACATTACCTAAACTAGTAAAATTTCCAGTTATAAGGTCAATCTTACCGTAAGGACTACTGGTAGTATTTCCCCAAGTTGTAACATACATTAATTCATCTGCTGGATTATAAGCCATAGATATTATATCCTGTACTCCTGTTTTGATAACAGTAAACTCTCCTGTTGAAGGATCAATAGTACCATATCTTCTAACCTCAGATAAAGTATTATAATCTACGGCATAAATTACATCATCTACAAATTCCATTGCTTGGATCTCAACTGACGAATAAGTTGTTATTGCGGTAGCAGTGGCAACATTTCCAAGAGTTGTTTCATACAATGTAGGAACATTACTTCCCGAATATGTGAAATAAAACAATTGAGAGCTCGCACCCTTGGGGCCTATAAAACTATCAAAAGTTGGTTCATTTGTCTGCTCTGGCATTTGCTGAAGCAATTCCGTAGGTATTCTTTTTTGCGTTTCAATTGCAACAGTATGTTTTGTAGGCTTAATTTCTTTAGCAGCTGTTTCCGCTGATCCAAGAAATTGTGCTTGAACAAAAAGCGGAATTGTGCAAGCAAGAGTTAATAACAATAAAATTTTTCTCATAAACATTAATATTAAAGGTTAATAATTTTTAGGCTGCAAACATAACAATTTTTTTTGACAAAAAAACAAACTTCTAATTATTTATTTTAAATAAAATAAATATAGGACCGATTAAAATATTTTAAATATTTGAATATCAATATTTTTAAATCATATATTTAACAAATACAACAATCAAATTTATTTGAAATACCTAAAATTATGTTTGATAATAAAATATCTTACTTCTACCGATAGCAAAAAAGGCTATCCATAGGATAGCCTTTTCATTAATAGAGTAAGTAATTAATTACTACAATTATTGAATAACAACTTTAAATATTTCAACATTACCATCTGTAGTTTTTACATTAAACATATAGATACCTGAAGTATAAGAAGCAACATCAATAATATTTGTACCTTCATATTTTGCAACACATTTGCCGATATTATTAAATACTGTTACACTTTTGATATTTTCACCTATAACCTTAATATAATTGTTAGTCGGATTGGGGTAAAGTATTATTGAATTATTAGTATTATTGGTAATACCATCAACAATTATTTCGAAATCAATGTTTGCAGTTACTGTTGTACCCGTTTCATAAACACCTCTGACACCAGCAATATATTCGCCTTTTGCAAGACCAATAAAATCCCAATAATCATCAGTTGTTGTTCCTTGAGATTCACCATTTAGGAATATTTCATAGCTTTGAAGAGCTCTAGTTGCTTTAGGAGCTAATTTTTTCCCGCCATATATTGTGAAAATCCATAAATTCATTAACCATTCCCCCACTTCGTGACTAAGATTTCCGGAAAAAGTTGTAAAATTAAAATTGCTGTAAGAATATACGGTATAACCGCCATTCATATCACCACTAATATTAGGATAACTATAACCATCTGTACCGCTTAATGGTTCCATAAATATCCCGACTTGTTTTCCGCCTAATCCTGTAATTCCATTTAGATCAATGTCATTTTCCCATTTATCATCACCGGTTGTTTGCATGATATCAGATACATATATAATCTCATATGCAGTCATATCAATAACATATATTTTATAATCCCAGATACCATAAGATCCCCAAGAGCTATGATGGAAATCTGTAAGCAGAAGGCTTGCATCCGGATAATCCGACAAATCGTATATAGTTCCATAACCTACATTCAAGCCTTGGTAATATGAATTATAATTACCATTGTCGATATAATATGAAATTACATGGGATTCGCCATGCTTCCAAGAGAAGTTTACATCAGCACCTTCTACAATTACTTCCAAACCGGAAACCTCAATCATTGTTTCAGTCATTTCAACATTTACTGTTTGTGCCGATGTTATATTCAGATCCTGACCGGTAATATTATTATAACCGTCGCAAACAACATTGTATGTGTAACTTGCCGGAGGTAATGAAAATACAATTGTACCGTTTGAAGCCGTACCGGATGTATATTGAGAGCCGTTAAGATTAATAACAACGGTAGCATTTAAAGGATTAGACAATGTATTACTAATATTAAATGTACAATTAGTAGCATTTGAACTCATTGTTACATTAATATTCACAACATCTCCAGCAACTGTAAAGCTACCGCTATAGTCATCATAACCAAATTTAGTTATTGTATAGTTATAAGATCCGTCGACAAATCTACGGGTCGCAATACCTTGTGCATTAGTAGTCAGCGTATAGTTTCCTACTGTAACAACTGCTCCTTGAATCGGATTAGAACCGTCCGTAACAGTAAAGTTAACAGGATATGTAGTAATATTACTGTTTTTTAAAATAACTAAAGTCCCATATTGCGTTACTCCATAGTCTTTTATCAATGTAAACGCACCTGTTTGAGTATTAAACGTACCGAATTTAGCTGTATAAGTATCCGTATCAAAAGTTTGTGCATATAAAATACCCGCCTCTCTGTCAAAGCAAATATCCTGACCAAAAGCAGTTTTTATTCCCATCGGACCTATTTCAGTAAACACACCTGTAGCCGGATCAATTCTGGTTAAGGCCGAATTAGATGTAGAAACGGCATATAAATATCCGTCATCAGCCATTGTTAAGCCTCTATAGAAGGATCCGGTGGTAGAAGTACCTATAAAAGTAGGAGTAAATGTATTCATATCAAGAGAATATAGCTTAGCATAAAATGGATCAACTACCTCGGCTATATCAAAGAAATACCACGTACCGTTATCTTGATGCCAGTCATAAGCTAATCCGATAGGCCTAGGAAAACTGCTAAGAGTTCCTACGATACTAATTGAGCCATCAGGAGCAACAGTATGAATAGTTTTATCCTCGGACAATCTATAAATCGATTGTCCGTTATAATCTTCACCTGTTGGAAAGACTGAACCGAACCAAGATATATTTGAAACATCACCTGTCGTCAAATCGATTGAGCCGAAATATTCGTCAAAAATGTTAGTTGTATAAGCATCATTTAAGTATGACCCGACAACAATGTCAATTGTTTTAGTATCATTTGAAGAATTGCCATCACCCATTAAATTAACAGTCGCTGTTAAAGTATGATTTCCTTCTGCAGGTGTCCAGCTATCCATTACAATAACAGTTGATGAATTTGATGTCAGGGAAGAGCCGTTTTTAGTACTGCTATAACTTCCGCTTGATAAAGAAACGGACCAAGTAGTTTCAGTATTTAATCCCACATTTTTAATTGTAACCGACGGGGTTACTGTCGAACCTATCATAACGAAGGAAGCAGGAGCAATACCTATTACGGCGAGATCATGCTCTTCCTGTTCGATAACGGAAATATTATCAACAGCCCAACCATAATCCCAAATTCCATTATCACTATAATAGAAAGCAATATACACAGTAGGTTCGCCTATATAACTCGACAAATCAATTGAAGCCGGAACCCAGTAATTAGTATTGTTAATAGAAGTATATGAAACAAGATTTGTCCAAGTGTTACCATCTGTAGAAATTTTCACAGCGGATATACCTTGATAAAAATAAATAAAGAATTCATACTCTAATTTCGGCGCCGTAAGATTGGAAAAATCTAATGCTGGTAATTTCATCCAGACATCACTTAAATCCGCTCCGTTACCTGCCGCATCATCATTAACATAGGCATAAGCGCTTCCATCGGGAGATGGGGGGATAGTAAAATAGGCACTACTTCCGTTTTCACCAACAGTCCAGCCATAAACAGGATGAGAACTTGTAGTAATAATATCGGGTGGTATACCATCATTAAAATCATAATAAGCAATTGTAGCTTTGTTTGCATTCCCAGATTTAGAACAATCGGTGGAAGTAAATACTGCATTTTTGTGTCTAACATCACTTACAGCAGTAATACGAGTAGCACTCACTTCAGAATTTCGCGCATCTTTTTTTGTGAGTTCTTGGGCGTTAACATTAACTCCAATTAGGAGAAAGAACGCCATTAATAAAGTAAATTCTTTTTTCATAAGCTTTTTTTTAGTTAATAATAATAGAAAAGGTTATATATAAGCTTTAGTATTTACAATGTATAAAAATTTTGACCGACAAATGTAATAAATTTCAAACAAATGGAATAGATTTTTGTTTATTTTATTTATCACAAAATTTAACGGCCCTTAAAACTTTCTAAATACTTATGAAAATCAATGCGTTTACATTATTTATTCTTTTAAACAAAATAATCAAATATATTTGAAATATTCAAAATAGTTCCTAAGCGTGTGTTTTTCTTATCTCCAGATAACAAAAAAGGCTATCCTAAGGATAGCCTTTTTACTAAAATATAATCTAATTTAAGATTAGTGAGCTACAACAACTTTATGTTTTTCAACAGTACCATTAAATGTTGTTATATTTATGAAATAAACACCATTGCTATATGAAGAAACATTAATAACATTTGTATTTTCATATTTAGCAACAAGTTGTCCGATGCTGTTATAAACAGTAATGTTAGCAATACTTTCGCCTTCTATATTAACAACGGTATTTGCCGGATTCGGATAAAGTTTAATATTTGAATAAGAATCTATACCCGATTTATTGATAATAACATCAGCACACGCTTCATCAGACTCAAATCCTTCTTCACAAACAGCAACAACACAATATTCGTATGTTCCACTTGCCAATGAAGCAACATTGTCAATATATTCAGACTCAGTAGGCTCAGCAGTTCCTATTAAACTACCTTCGCGATAGATATCGTATCTTATTACCGCAGGTACTTCTCCTAATTCATATATACCTATAACATTTGGTGATTGTTGTACATTACCGAAGAAACATACTTTACCATTATATTCCGCAACGTAAGCACCACCAGCAATACTGTTACCTTGTGCTCCCGGCACATAAGTTAAACCAGGTAAGTCATTAAGAACAGCAATCGGGGTTGTGTTATATGAATTGTTACCTATTTTATATTGATAAACAACTATCTGACATGTATTACCTGGGTCCACATCTTGAGAGAATAATAATAAATATGGTCCTCCATCGGTAACATTGTCATAACCACTACCATAAACCGAAGAAACTGTAGGACCATTAGCTTGTATAGAACCTTGTTTACTAACACGTGCTAAGGTTGCCCAGTCTCCTACCCAAAATTCATCATAATTAGGATCATAAGTACAATGACGAACATTAAGTGGAGTTGTTATATTAGAAACTAACACTTTATTCTCAAAATCAAGAACATTCATGGTTGTGCTACCACCACCACCATAAAAATATGTACCATCGTAAGTTAAGTCACGAATACCGGAAGCTCCAGATATTGTAAATGTTTCAATGAAAGTTCCATCCATTTGATATTTTCCAAACTGACCAGCAGTATTCCAGAATGCAGTGTAGATATAATTTCCGTCAGTAGCAACACCTTGTTCACCACTAGCGTTTGTAGTAAAGTAATCAACTCTGTCCCATGCGGCTTTTGAACCTTTTCCTGATGGAGTCCAACTTAAAGTAACTCTATCTGTAACATTATTATGTATCCCTGCAACATCTGTTACCGGATTACAATCAGCAGGGTCTAAAGTTACATTTAAAACTTCATTATCATCTACAACAAAACCTGTTTCCGTATAAGAAGTATATCCTTCAGCAGAGAATACAACACTATAAGTACCTAACGGAACATCTATTGTATAAGAACCGTTGGCTAATGTATTTGTTGTATTAGTTGCATCAAAACGTACGTTAGCACCAGCTATATTGGCATTATTTAAAGAATTCTTCACAGTTCCTGTTACGGTTCTTTTCTTAACAGTAACATCAGCACATGCTTCATTAGTCGGTAAAGAAATACAATCATCTTCATAAACTGCTCTTACTTTGTAGCAATAATTTCCGGCAGGAGCTACATTTTCATCAGTATAATTTGTAACTGTAGGACCAACTGTAGCAAATGGGGTCATATCATTACCGTAGTAGATATTATAGCCAGTTAAACCTTCTGGAGGGGGAACTACTTCTTCGCTAGTAACTGTAATATCATCGAGATTTATTCTAAACTCATCAGAGCAATCAAAGTGACGCCATGCCAAATAAACAGCTCCTGAATAAGCAGACAAATCTATAGTACGTTCGTACCATGTACCTTGGTCGTTAGTTCCTCTAATACCTTTATTTGCTATTATGTCTTTAGTATATATATCTTCTGCATAACCCGAAGAAGATTTAGCCGTTAGAGTTTCTTCAAACAACAAAGTAAAATTACTAATATTTGTTCCTGTGGTAGAGATATAAATAGCATAGTGTTCAGCTGGATAAGCAGCATCTTGAGCATTTACCCAATATTTAACTTCACTATTATCACCGATTGTAATTTGATGTGTGATAAGCCAATTATCAGGATGTAAAGCCGCTGATAAATAGGACGCAGAAGACATAAATCCGGTTCCTGAATGTCCAGGAATAACACTAGGACTTCCTGAATTTTTAAATCCAAGCCATGCGTTACCATCTCCATCTGCATCAATGTTTAACCAACCACTTGGAAGTCCGCTCGTTCCTGTTGGGAATCCTTCAAAATCTTCAGAAAGGATAACTTCTTTAGAACCGCCTTTACCACCGTCAGGGGCTGTCCATGATAAACGTACATTATTATAATCTTCTACAGTAGCAACTAAGTTAGTTGGAGCATCGCAATCAGGAGCAGCAATTGTGAAAGTAACATCTACAATAGCTTCCCCAACATTAGGATTACTTGACTTAAAGATAGCATCAGCATAGAAAGTGCCTTCTTCTGCCCACCAGCCGTCCATTGTAAATTCAACGGTTTGCGTACCGCCGGCAGCTATTTCACCACTTGCAGGTTCCGCACTTAACCAACCAGAAGTTGTAGGAATTGCAAGAGCATTAAGTTGAGCACTTGAAGAACCTAATAATGTTAAAGTACCTTCATCAACATTTACTTTATACAATTCACCTTGACCTGAAGTAGCATTAAATGCAGCCCAATAAACTTGGTTGTCTTCACGATCAATAGCGATATCTTGTCCGTAATTAGCATTAAACGTAGCAACAACTGCAGGGGTAGCTACACCTGTTGAAAGGTTAACTTCGTAAATAGTTTCGTCGTTTAATACAAGTACAAAGCAACGTCCACTATTATCAATAGCCATACCGCTAACCAAACCGCCTGCATACATACCTGTTACAGCACAAACTTGTGTCGTAGCACCCGTTGTAAGGTTAAGTGTATAAATTGTTTGTGAAGCAGAATTAATAACATACATTTCGCCTGCATAAGCACACATACCATTAACAAGAACAGATGGAGTACATACTTGTGAAACTGCACCGTTTGTAGGGTCAACTTTATAGATACCAGCGGCCTCAACATTAGACAGATACCATACACCTTCAAAATAGTCGCCAACACCCATAAAGCCAGGGAATGATGAGCCTGAGGCAATATAAGTAGCACTATTTATATCATTTAATGGAGCAGAATATATATCTTGGTCCATAAGCAAATAAGAAACAGTTTCTTCGGCTTTGTCTTGATATTCAGGGACAAAAGACCATGTTAACGGACCATCACCACCATTAGTAATAGTTACAGTTGCGTGAGCATCAACCATATAAGATGTAGTTTCATCTACTTCAGTTGGTGCAACGGAAATAGAAGGAGCTGTCATTTGATAGTTTTTAGTTGCTCCACCGGAAACAGGAGTATAAGTTTCTGTTATTGTATTATAACCGTTAGCAGAAATTGTAACATTATAACTATATCCTACTATAGCATCAATAGAATAATTTCCTGATGCATCTGTGTATTCTGTTGAAGGAACCGGACCGCCTGTATATGCAACCGATGCACTTTCAATAGCAGCACCGCCGGTATTCTTTGTGATTGTACCAGTAATTGTAGCAGTTTCCGGAGCAGTACAAGTATTAGTATAGGTATGGAAAACTCCATTAGCAGGTGCATCACCCAACCCACAACTATAAATTTCAATATCCCAAGCATCGGTAACTGTAAACCAAATTTCATAATCCCATGAACTTCCAGAATACCATGTAAATGATACGTCTCCAGCAGGAATCAACACTGATTGTGTTCCATAGGTTCCACTTCCAAGTGTAACCGTACCATAAGAAGTACCGTCAACACTAACAGTAATGGTAGATCCGTTCCAACCATCTCCGTAATCATCAAACATTTCAAAATTAATATAACACATATCACCAACCATTACATTGTCGGTACAAACACTTGAGGGGATGCAACTACCACTGAATAATGCTTTAACACAATATGAATGTGATCCATCCGGTACGTTAGTATGTGTATAAGATGTAGCTGTAACAGTAGTTAATGTTGTTCCGTTAAAAAGTATTTCATAACCTGTAGGAGAACCTGGAGCTGCTGTCCATGTCAATGCAACATTACTACCGGAAACATTAACGTTAAGATTTGTTATAGGATCACACATTTCACCAACTTCAGTAATAATACACATTGATTCAGGATTATATCCCGGTGCAGTAGCAACTTGTGTAAGAGCTCCGGTAGCTTTATCTATTTTATAAAAAGTAGGATCAGCTGACGATGATTTAGCCGCCCAGTAAATTTCGTTAGTTTCACGATCTACACTTAGATTACTAATATAGGCAACAGTAAACGGAAGTGTTCCAATTTGAGTAAATGCACCTGTAGACAAGTTAAATGTTCCAAATACATTTTGCGTATTATATACGCCATAAGCAACACCATCGTTATCTATTGCCATATAAACAGTACCTGCAAGAGTGCCAATTTGAGTAAATGCACCTGTAGAAAGATTAACAGTACCAAATGGTGCACTTGTATGGTTATCATCCCATCCGGTAGCATAAGTTAGCCCGTCATTTGGGTTAAAACATAAACTAACGCCATCAATACTTGTACTTGAAATTGAAGTCCAAGCACCGGTACTCATATTGATTGTACCTAACCTATTACCACTAGAATAATCAATTGCATAAATCGTTCCGTTTACGTATTCAGTACATTGGATTGATCTACCGGCTGAACCGATTTGTGTTCCTGGGAACGGATTGCTCACAGTAGATTTGTAAACGTTACCATTACTTTCTTGTGTTAAGTAAACATCACTAGTTGGACCTTTAACAAGGTCCTCAGCATTTGCCATTGGTCTCAATCCATTTGAAATATCTGAGACAACAGCTCTCTTCGTCTGAGACTGCGGCATATTCTTTCCCGTTTGCGCAGAAAGATTGCCAAGATTTAATATCAGCATAAAACTGATAAAAACAGTAAACAATTTTTTCATAATTTAAAGATTTTAATTTAACGTTAATAGTTTATTCAAAATTTAGATTTAATAATTTTTAAACTGCAAACATAACAATATTTTAATAAAAAAACAAATTATCTCTTTTTATTTTTTTGTTAGTTTTTCCTGAAATATCTTTTTTCTTTTTATATAAATAAGTGAGGAATTTGTATTTATATCCTCACTTATTTCATTTTCTAACCTTTTTTAACGGTTTATGATGACCTTTCTTAAAACCTGTTTAGCACTATTAGTCTCTATATTAAATATATAAATACCATTTTTAAATCTGGATACATCTATTAAACCGGCATTTCTCTCAACTGTAATCAACTGTCCTATACTATTGTAAATTTTAATAACAGATATATTTTCACCTTCAACAATTACTTTATCAGATGCCGGATTAGGATATACATAGATATTATTATCGTGGTTTGATACACTTAAGTAATTAACCGCTATCTCAACAGGAATTGACTCGCAATTATCAAATACGGCAGTTACCTTATATAAATAGGTATCTCCTATAAAAACATCTTCGTCTATATAATATAATTCTACAATTTCTTCGGCAATTAACACACCATCTTTATAAACATTATAACCATTTACATCAAGGCCAGTAGGAGCATTCCACAGCAATTTCACGCCATTATCCAGTACATATGATAAGTTATTCGGACTTGCACAAGCATCTCCTATTATTACATTACAGTAAGCCGGCATTGAAGAACAAATATTAGTATACACAGCAATAACATAATAAGTATGAGCTCCATCTTCAACATTAGTATCGGTATAAGAAGTTGAGTTAACTTCATCTATAATAATACCATCCCTTAAGATAGAATAACTTTGTGCTTCTCCTTCCCATGTCAACTCAACTGTTGTTTCATCAACATAAGCAGACAAATTTGTCGGAGATTCACAACCTTGACCTGCTGAACTACAGGTATTTTCATATAATAAGAATGAGCCGGCTGTTGGAGTACCGGAAGATTGGTAAATTAATGTATTGCTATAATCATAAATTTTAAATGAATTTTCATAATCATAACTGTTTCCATATATCCAAACAAAATCCAATTCACCTGCAGGAAGAGATAATTCTGCCTCTCCAGAACCTCCCGAAGCAAGTTTTACAGAACCTACTTCAACGCTATTTTGTCTTATGCTGATACGACCGTTACCATCCCAACCGTCACCGGCAGAATCCCACATTTCGAAATAAAGTGTACATTTATTTTCCAGGGTAAATTCACCTTCGGCATTAATTATTCCTTTATCTCCGGATGCTTGGGTTGTAAAATTAATTCCTTCTGTTTCAGATATATTATCCGATAATGTAATATTGAAGATAGCATAACCTATTCCGTCAACTGCAACATTTGCTATTGTTACATTTTCCGTATTGATTGTAACATCCGGATTATTGGTAATTAAATCAACTTCAACATTATATACGGGATAACCACCTTTATTTATAAATTGTACTGCAACATCAAATGTTTCGCCAGCAGAGAATCCGCCTTGCCAAGAGAATGCTTTGTAATTTAATACGGGTTTATGAGCTTTTACAACAACATTACTTGTCCATGAATGACTTCCGGAAGTCATTTCTGCCGTAAAATATATATTTTGACCGTTATCAACATCTTTTGAAGCTTCAAAACTAAATCCTGATTTTGTTGCGGTAGCGCCGACAGCTAAAGAAGGATATTCAACCTCACCATTAATAACATTAGCTAATCCGTCAGTGTTGGTAAGAACTACATTAATTACCGAAGAAGTAGGATCACCACCTACATTCTTTATAGTCAATTCCATCTCAGCGGTTTCTCCATAACTCAAGACACCATCACCATCGAGTTTATAAGAATCTGTAACTATGTATGGGCCCTCTAAAGCAGCTGCGGTAAGTGTAGTGATATAAGGAATATATTGCTGACGAGTAACTACAATATCTACATCCCCGCCTGAGGTTATAGGAGGATTTAAGGGCACTTGTACCGTTCCGCTTTCTCCAACCAAGGCAGCGCCATATAAAACGCCATCTTTAGAAACCGCTGCATAAGATCCCGGAACAGCTGAAATTTCATAGTAGTCCACTCCTATCGGAACTATTTCCATGTGGGAAACTACATTTTCATCTCCTTGTGTCCAATATGGCATCAACGAGCCGTCACCTAATACATTATAAGCTTGCCAATAATATTCAACACCTATATGCGTAGTATAATTCATATTGGTTGCATGGGTAACGGATAGATTTCCACCGAAAACCATGGCACTCAAACAGTTAAAGTCAGCATCTCTGAAAGCAAAATCATAACAACCATCGGAAGTATTTTCCAAAGTAGGAGTAGTTATTACTTCCAAAGAACCTGCATATGCACCGACAGTAAAATGGAAATCTTCTCCCCAGTAACTATTTGGAGAAGAGCCTATATAACCTACAGCACCTTTTTTCTGTCCTCTAATAAAAGCCTCTCCTACACATTCATTATAACCAAAATCGGCTGCAAGACAACAGTTACCCATTGCAACAAAATATTTATTTTCATTAGTTAAACTTCCAACATTACTTACTGTAAACGAAGGTGTTCCCCATGATGTTTCACTACAATGTGCTGTATAGTTTGCAAAACCTACATTTGCAAGATTATCATAACATCCTGTATAAGAGCTCAAATATTTATGTATTTCTGCAAAGCCGTGTTCTTCATTATAATAATATTCATTAGCATAGTTCATTTGAGGTTGAGCCAAACGAGGATTCCAATAACTATCTGCACCGGCTATTAATAATACATTATCCAAATAAGTAGGGTCTTCGAATTGATATTGTTCATAATATAATATCTTTTCAATTATATTCTCTAATTGTTGTGTGGTTTGTGCCGACATACGGCTATAGTACATATCAGGGAAATAATCGCCATCAAAAGTAGAATAATATAAATCTGTTTGTCTATTTGTTTTACTACCTACAGCACTGGCGGGAACTTGTGCTACGTCACCAACTAAAACAACAAATGATGGAGTTTTTCCATTTGCAACTCCTTCGTTATATTTTTCTTCACAAAGTGCTTTAATGGCAGTATTCGTTGTTCCGATTTCATCAGTATAATTAACATCCATATAGAAACCTTTTTTAGTTTTCCAAGATATCCAAGGTTCCAATGTTTCTTCGAACATTCTGTTAGCAATAACTAACATATATACAGGTGTTTTATAGAGATCGGAATAATCATCATATACACTTTTATTGAAAAATTGTTTATATATAGTTTCAAAATAAATACTATAAGTTGATTCGAACAAACTTTGTGTAGCTGTTTTATCGGCACCTTCGAATATTACTTCAACCTCTATATTATTTCTAACTTTAATAGTGTTTGAGCCAGCATCGTAAATAACTGGATTAACAGTTAATGATCCTATTCTGATGTTACGCATTGTTCCGATTTCATTTACTGAAGCTACTTCTCTTTCTTCATAACCTTTTACGGAATATGCCGCTTCTTTATAAACGAATTTAATATCTTCCGACTCCATATCTTTTCTAACAGACGGTTGATATGGATATATTTTATTCCAACTGTAATCCGTAAGATTATATTCTTCCTCTGTATAGCTTTTAACAACTACTTTAGGAGTTGCACCTTGAGGAATAGCAATAAGTTGACGGAAAGAAGGCAATTGCGGGGTTCCCTCATGTCCTGTGGGGTAAGTACCTTCGATATTAATTGCGGTAAATGCACCTTTTTCTGTACTAACATCAATTGATTCGATTTTTTCGAAAGAAAAAACAGCTTGAAAACTTTCAAAACTATCCTTAGTACACTCTTGCTTTGCACCGTTTTTAGACGATTGTAATACAATTACATTACTTTGTGCAAATGAATATATACACATTAGCGCAAATGTAACTGATAATAAAAATTTCTTCATTTTTAGTAAATATTTTTAGGTTAATAATATAAATATTAATTATTCAAGACTGCAAATATAAAAACTTTCATAAAAAAATCAAAATAAAGGGAAAAGTTTTTTGTTAAAAACCAAATTAATTTATCTCAGAATTAAAAACCAATTTCAATATTGTTTTCAATTAAGAAATCAGTGCGACTGTCATATTAAATCAATAAATATAATAATTAGTGGTATTATATATAGTAATAGAATAAAGGATTTGACAATCAATCTTTTGTTCTATGAATGATCTATCAATAATACAAAGTTATATTAGGATATAAGATCAGAATTCTTTACAGTCTTTTAATGATTTCGGTAAGTTTATATAATTAATTGAAGAATGTATCAATAAAAATTATACAATTAAGTTTCTTTTTTTCAGTCAACTAATAAAATTATTATAAGCTTTAATATTAATAAAGCAAAATACAACAAAAATTTTAAAATTTTCATCTAATCTCCCGTTCTCCAGCCACTTCCAACATATTTCCTCCACTTTTCAATAACTTCCGACATATCCTGAGGGAGCTCGGAATCAAATTGAATAAATTGGTTGGTAGCAGGATGTATAAAGCCAAGAGTTTTTGCATGTAAAGCTTGCCTCGGCAATATCTTAAAGCAATTGTAAACAAATTGTTTGTATTTGCTGAAAGTTGTACCTTTAACTATTTCGTTTCCGCCATAGGTAGGGTCTCCGAACAATGGGTGTCCGATATGTTGCATATGTGCACGTATTTGATGGGTTCTTCCCGTTTCAAGTTTGCATTCTATCAATGTTACATAACCTAAACGTTCTAAAACTCTATAATGTGTTACTGCATACTGACCTTGATCATCAGGGCAAACGATAACTATTCTTCTATCTTTAGGATCTCGCGACAAATTACCTACGATAGTTCCGCTATTATTTTCCAGATCCCCCCAAACAAGTGCCTGATATCGTCTATCTATAGAATGTACATAAAATTGCTGTGCTAAAAAACTTTGAGCTTCGAGATTTTTGGCAACGAGTAATAAACCAGTAGTATTTTTATCTATACGATGTACTAATTCCGGTTCTCTTCCTTTTCCTTCTTTATTAAGATGATATACTAATCCGTTGAGCAATGTGCCGTTATAATTTGCATAAGAAGGGTGTACAACAAGATTGGTCTGTTTATTTACAACCAATATATCGTCATCTTCATAAACTATATTTAAAGGTATATCTTGAGGAATAACTTCAGTATCTCTGGGAGGATCCGGCATAAGTACCGAAAGTTCATCTTGCGGTTTTACTTTGTAATTTGATTTGACCGGATTACCGTTAACTAAAATACAACTTGCCTTTGCCGCAGCTTGTATCTTGTTTCGTGAGGCATTTTCTATTTTTGAAAATAAAAACTTATCAACTCTTAACGGCGATTGCCCCTTGTCAACAGTAACATTGTAATGCTCATAAAATCCACCTTCCTGCTCCAATTCATCATTATCATCAGTTTTGATTTTTATATTTTGATTCTCAGGCAGTTCATCATTGCTAACATTTGCTTTCTTAGTCATAATTATTGCATAAAAATAATTTTTTCAGTATGCTTCTTTCCGGTTTTATCAATAATAACTACTAAATACAATCCATTACGAAGATTAATAAGCGGAATAGAAATATCATTAGCCTTTAAATTACCACTTTCAAAAACTTTAGTCCCAAAATTATTATATATATATATCTTATTAAACTCCGTTTCACTCTTTATGTTTACCGTACCGTTTATAACCGGATTAGGATAAACACATAATTCATTTTTCGAATAATCATCAATTGAAGACACCTTGAATTTCTTACCGAGTACGGGACGTATCATTATAGAACCGGCGAATATACTTTCGATCCACTGTCCTGTAGTGTTTTGATATGTATTAAAAGAATTATCTCTGGATATATCGAAACCTAATGCCATAGCTTCGGAAGCTGTTTTTTCTATTCCGACATAGAATACCAGGAACGGAAAGTCATTCTGACGAATAATTACCGGTTCATCAAGCATTATCGTAATAAAATTATTTGTAGAGGAATTATCATTTTTTACAACTATTCCTTGTTCATAAACTAAAGAATACGGTTTTCTATCGGATTCATTCCATACACGCAAATTATAATATAATTCCGAAGCGGTGCCGGCAATATCATTAAAAAATATTTTTACAGCTCTTAAAGTATCTGCGGTATTCAATTTAAACCGTACAGCCACCTGAACATTTCCCGGTGATCTCAAAGTATAGCTGTATTCCGGTGAACCATTATCATATGCATAATAATTATGAAATTTTTGTTCAAAGGTAATAGTATCATTTTGTTTGAAATCCAAATCGGAGGTAATATAGTGTTTTATCAGGAATTCGGCAGAATCGGTAACACCAACCGGAAATGAGAATGGAAACACCGGAGGCGGAAGACTTGGGTTATCATAATATCCGGAGATATGAAACGGATTAATAACTCCGCTACCGCCCAGATAATGTTTCAACACCGTACCTTTACTATTAATAACTTCATAATCATATCCTACATTATTTGCAGTTTGATCTAAATTAGATATAAGGACATTGTCAAAATCAATTATTTCATCAAAAGAATTTGCGGAATACTGATTATAAGGCATTGAATAATAACTACTCAGAAAAGAATGTGCATCGCTAACAAAACAGATATCTTTATAAAAGGAATTAAACCTTCTATCTCTGTCCAGATAAACATAATCAATATTCCACTGACTACCGTTAACTTGCCAATTTGGGTAATAATTATTTTCTGTTAATGTTACATAATTTTTAAATCTGAATTGAAAACCCTTATGAAAATACCTTTCTTCATCGGTAATAGGAATAATTACTTCAATAAATTGTCTTCCGTTATTTTCTTCAGGTTTAATGCTATCAAAAGGGAATCTAATCGTACTCCATACATGAAACCATTCCTCATAAACAGGGGAATAAAATTCAACAACCAATGAATCTCCTGTTAACCCATCGCTTGATGCATAAACATTATCCCAATAATTAGGTTGAAAAAAGAAACTCAGATAAACCGAGTCATAATCATGTAACGGTCTGTTTTCATTACCGAAAATAGAATCCAGACGAATAGGTCGAGAAGTTAAATAATCGGCAACTCCCTTGATCCCCGAATGCAGATTCGAATGTATCCTTCCGTTTTCATCAATTGCATCCAAGGTTGCAACGCCATAGCTAACAGGATAATAAGCATAATCATTATTAATATATGCATAATTATCTTGCCAATATAATTGAGAAGGATAACTGTCTTTATATGCAAAATCATCAAAAAAGGGCAGAAGCAAGGTATCGTTAGATACGGATTTTGATCGAACGTTTTCCGACATTTTTTCCAATACCGGGTTTGAACTCATATTCATAATAACTTCTTGTCCTGCTAAAAGATTAGAAAGCAAAAATATTATTACAAAAAGAATTATTTTATTAATTGTATTCATAAACAGTTCTGTATTTTTATAGATCGTCAAAATTTGTTTCGTCAAAATAATTATCGGGAATATTCTTTTCTCCCGCCAGAGCCTCTTCGATTGAAATTCTTAAGAAAGCAGTATCGGCAGTATAAAATAAATTTATAAATTCGCCATATCTTACAATACAAGTATCCGACCATGCGGGTTCGGTTTTGTAAACGTAAACCTCATCAACATCGTAAGAATCATGAAAATATTCTTCCCCTATATTCAACGACATGTTTTTAAGAATATATTTAGCCTCAAGAGCAAGCTTACCGATAATATAAGGCATTTGCATTTCATGTTTATCAAAACCACCGCCAACAATAATATCAATTGTCGAACCTTTTGTTACGGGAGCACCTTTTTCAATTCTAACTCCAAGGTAACGTTGTTCCAAAACCGCATTTTTATCAAAAGACGGGACAAATTCCATTGTGCCTAATTTTAATCCCGATGATTCGATGATACTTATTGCCTGACGTACGGATAAATTTATTAAATCGGGCATCGGTACATCACCGGGAGATGCAGCAGATACCGTAAGATAAATTTTTCTGCCGGGTTTCACTTTCGAACCAGAGACAGGATTCTGACTTATAACTATTCCCGGTTCATACAATGCATTATATGTAGAATCGGAAATAACAAAATTAAAAACATTTGAATAATCTCCTTTTACTAAATCATCATAATACACATTTTCTATTAAGGGCACTACAAGTTCCTGGTCATGGCGTGTATATTTCTTTAATGAGCCTTTTATAATAAGCAACGCTATAAATATTAATGCAAATGCAATAACAAATTGCAACCAGAAATATACATTAGATATTAGCTTTAAAAAGCGCTGCATTATAAAAACTTTTTATTAATAATAACCATTCAAACAGTTTTTTTATTGTTGCAAAGATAGCTTATTTTTCTACTAACTCCATTGCTTTTGCAATTGCTTTATCAATTTTTTCGGGAGATTTTCCGCCGGCAGTTGCAAAATGCGCTTGTCCGCCGCCGCCGCCGTCAATTTCCTTCACAGCTTCACGGATAATATTACCGGCATGAAATCCTTTCTTAACCAAATCATCAGTAAAGACAATGCATATTGCCGCCTTACCGTTTAAATTACTACCTAAGATAACAGCAAAATTTTCTTTATTTTGTTTTAGCTCAAAAGCAAGATCCTTTATTGCTGTAGAATCTATTTCAACTTTCTCCGCAATAACATTTATACCTTTTATATTTTTTATTTTCGATTGAAGGTTTTGTTTTATTACTGATAATTTTTCCTGTTTGAGGGTTTCAATCTCCTTTCTCAAATTACTGTTTTGCTCTAAAAGATTTTCAACTCCTTTATAAGCTTCTTTGGATTTCAAAAGATTTTTAATATTCTGAACCGTATGAGTTTGTTGATTAAGATATTCGAAAGCGGCTTTAGCGGTTATTGCCTCGATTCTTCTTATTCCCGCAGCGATGGCACTTTCGGCAATTATTTTGAAAACGCCGATGCTTCCTGTTGCCTCAACGTGTGTACCGCCGCAAAGTTCGACCGAATCTCCGAAAGTAATAACTCTTACTTTATCACCGTATTTTTCACCGAAAAGAGCCATTGCTCCTTTTTTCTTTGCTTCGTTTATCGGAATTTCCCTCAATTCATCTCTTCTTATATTATCTCTTATATAAGCATTTACATATTCTTCAACAGCAACTATTTCATCATCAGTTAATTTCTGAAAATGAGAAAAATCGAAACGTAAATAATCGGCGCCGACATAAGAACCTTTTTGTTCTACATGCTCTCCGAAAATTGTCCGCAGGGCTTTATGTAAAAGATGAGTTGCAGAATGATTAGCCATGACAGCTTTTCTATGTTCAATATCAACTATTGCTCTATAAGGTATATGTAAATATTGAGGCATTGTTTCCGCAATGTGAATACTTAAATCGTTTTCTTTTATAGTATTAATAATTTTGATACTTTCTTTTTCATTGACAATAATTCCGCGATCTCCGACCTGACCGCCGCTTTCCGCGTAAAACGGAGTCATCGGAAATACTAAATGATAGAAAGTACCATCTTTTGTAGTTACTGTTCTGTGTTTCAGAATATCAATATCTATATCCAATTCATCATAACCACAGAAAGTAAGAGTTCTATCATTATCCATCCCGGCATTTTCATCTACATAAACCCAATCGGATAAAGTTTGTGATGCGGCTTTTCTCGAGCGCTCCTTTTGCTCTTCGAGTTTTTTATTGAAGCCGTTCATATCAACGGTACGGTTTGTTTCGGCAGCTATTAGGGCAGTAAGGTCAATAGGAAATCCGAAGGTATCGAAAAGTTCGAAGGCAAAATTACCGTCTATTATATTGCTATTAGGATTAGCATTAATATATGATTGGAATTTTTGAATTCCGGTTTCGAGAGTTCTAAGAAAGGCTATTTCTTCTTCGAAGATAACTTTTTTACAGAAAGATTTTTGTTGAAGTAATTCTGGGTAAGCTTCTCCCATTTGATCGCATAGAATATCAAGTAATTCGAAAAGAAAAGGTTCTTTGAGATTTAGGAAAGAATATGCATAACGCACAGCTCTCCTTAGAATTCTTCTGATAACATAACCTGCGCCGGTATTCGAAGGAAGTTGTCCGTCTGTAATTGCAAAAGCTACAGCTCTGATATGATCGGCAACAACGCGCATAGCTATATCAGTTTTCTCACCGCTTCCATACTTTATGCCGGAACTTTCAGCAATAAATTTTATCAGCGGCTGAAAAACATCGGTATCATAATTAGATTTCACACCTTGCAATATCATGCAAAGTCGTTCAAATCCCATTCCGGTATCAATGTGTTTATGAGATAAAGTTTCTAATCTGCCGTCGGCTTTACGGTTGAATTGAATAAAAACGAGATTCCAAATTTCAATTACAAGCGGATTATCCTTATTTATCAAACTTTCTCCGGGAATTTTTCTTCTATCTTCCTCATCTCTGATATCAACATGGATTTCCGAACACGGACCGCACGGGCCCTGATCACCCATTTCCCAAAAATTATCTTTCTTATTTCCGAAAATAATTCTTTCGGGAGCAACATATCTTAACCAGCTATCTTTAGCTTCATAATCCGCACTCAATCCGTCTTTTTCATCGCCTTCAAAGACAGTAACATACAATCGGTCTTTATCAATATTAAAAACTTCCGTAAGTAATTCCCAGGCATAAGTAATCGCATCTTCTTTAAAATAGTCGCCAAACGACCAGTTACCAAGCATTTCGAACATCGTATGATGGTAAGTATCAATTCCCACTTGTTCCAAATCATTATGTTTACCCGACACTCTAAGACATTTTTGCGAATCCGCAACTCGCGGATTTACTATCGGTTTGTTTCCCAGAAAAATATCTTTAAATTGATTCATACCTGCATTGGTAAACATCAAATTAGGATCGGTTTTATTTACCATTGGAGCCGAAGGAACAATAACATGTCCTTTAGATTTAAAAAATGACAAAAATGTATTTCTAATTTCTGATGAAGTCATTTATATTATGATTTAACATTTTACAATAAAAAAATTGTGCAAAATTAAAATAAATTATCTATTTTTGCAAGTTAAACAGCATAAAAGCAAACAAATGGCAAAGCATAAATTCAGATTTAATCACCATAATTTAACATACGAAAAAATTGAAACGGGGATTCGCCAAACCATTAATAATATTTTAATATATGTATCTATTGCTCTTGCATTTGGCGGTATCGGAGCTCTGTTAGCTTTGTATCTCGTTGATTCTCCTACTGAAAGAATTTTAAAAAAGGAAATTGCACAGTACGAACTGGAATTAAAGATTTTCAATGACAAATTAGCTGAAATTGAAAATGTTCTGGCTGATATTGAATATCGTGACGACAATATTTACCGTATTATTTTTGAAGCCGAACCTATTTCTTCGGATATTAGAAAAGCAGGTTACGGCGGTACAGACAGATATTTCAAGTATGATAATTACGAAAATGGGGAACTATTAAAAGATATTTCTAAGAAGATTGATATACTTTCCGGAAGATTATATACTCAAACAACGTCATTGGATGAAATTTACGGGCTCGCTATAAACAAGGAGCAGATGTTAAACAGTATTCCGGCTATTCGTCCTGTCCGCGAAACCGATGTTAGGCGTATCGCTTCTCATTACGGTTACAGAACCGATCCTTTTTACAAAGTAAGAAAGATGCATCACGGAATCGATTTTTCAATGGCCGTGGGGGAAGATGTAATTGTTACAGGCGACGGTGTAGTTTCGGAACTGCAAAAAAACAAGCAGAACGGTTACGGATATTATGTTGAAATAGACCACGGATTCGGCTATAAAACTATTTACGCACATCTTAGCGCTTTCAATGTAAAAAAAGGCGACAATGTAAAAAGAGGCCAGGTAATAGGTTATGTAGGAAATACAGGAAAATCAACCAGTCCGCATTTGCACTATGAAATCCGAAAAAACGACAAATCTGTTAACCCGATAAATTATTTCTTCAATGATATTAATCCCGAAGAATATGAAACTATGCTTCAACTTTCGGAAATACCATCTCAATCAATGGATTAATAAATTCATGGCATGGAAGAAAAGCTATATTATACAATAAGTGAAGTTGCCGAAAAATTCAAACTTTCACAATCTTTAATCCGCTTCTGGGAAACGGAGTTTCCAAAATATATCCAGCCGAAAAGAAATAAAAGGGGTGTAAGGTTTTATACTTCAAAAGATATAGAAAATATTGAGAGAATTTACATTCTCGTTAAGAAGCAAAAATTCACTCTCGAAGGCGCGAGAAAAGCTTTGAAAACAAAAACTCCTGTTGAAACTGAGGTACCGCAAAACATTAATGAAAACCCTGAAATTAATATTGGAATAAATACCGATAAGGACATTCTTATGCGAGAAAAATTAAGCAAAATTAAAGAACTTGCCGAAAAATTACTTTCTGAATAATGAATCCATTTAAGAAACTCGCAAGCGAAACAGCTATTTACGGATTAAGCAGCATTATCGGAAGAACTTTGAATTTTCTTTTATTTCCGATGTATGTCTATATTTTTCCGCCCGAAGAATACGGAATTATCAATAATTTATACGCTTATGTAGCATTTTTATTGATACTTCTCACTTACGGGATGGAAACGGCTTTTTTCAGATATTCAAAAAAACATTTAAACAGTAATGAAGTTTATAGTACAAGCGCATCTTCAATATTCTCAACTTCATTAATTTTTCTTCTTGTTGTTACTCTATTTCTTAATCCAATTACAAATGCTTTAGGTTATCCGGGAAAAGAAAAATATATTCTTTATCTGGCAATTATTGTCGCAATAGATGCATTTACCGCAATTCCTTTCGCATATTTAAGAAGAGAAAACAAAGCATTCCGATTTGCAACTTTAAAACTCATTAATATCGGAATAAATATCGGACTAAATCTTTTGTTTTTTCTTGTCTTCAGACCGCTGAGTTTAAATAATCCCGATTCGTTTTTCAGATTTTTATACAATCCTTCTATAGGGATTTGTTATGTTTTTACATCTAATCTGATAGCAAACATAATAACTTTATGTCTGTTATATCCTGAAATTAAAAAGATTAAATTCAAAATCAATTTTACGCTGTTAAAACAAATGTTGAAATATGCAATTCCAATATTGATAGTGGGTTTCGCGGGACAAATCAATCAGAACATCGACAAAATTTTACTAAAATTCCTGGTGCCTGAAGGAGAAAATGCTATGCATCAAATCGGAGTTTACGGTGCAAATTACAAGATTGCTATTTTTATGAGTTTGTTTATTCAAGCTTTTAACTACTCCTTCGAACCTTTCTTCTTTTCGCAAGACGATAGCAAAGATACCAGAAAGACTTATGCCGATATCATGAAATATTTTGTTATTCTCGGTTGGGTAATTTTTCTCGGCGTTACATTATACATAGATTTATTCAAATTTCTGGAAAGTCCGGCTTACTTTGAAGGATTAAAAATCGTACCTATTATATTAATAGCAAATTTACTTCTCGGAATTTACTACAATCAATCCATTTGGTATAAAGTTACCGACAAAACAAAATACGGTGCTTATCAGTCTATTATCGGCGCAATAGTTACATTGGTAATTAATTTTGCTTTTATCCCAGTAATAGGATATATGGCATCGGCAATAGCAAGTTTAGCATGCTATCTGGTAATGGTTATTCTGTCATATATCTGGGGCAGAAAATACTATCCGATTAATTATGACCTTAAAACAATTTCTATTTATACTTTTTTCGCATTGGCAATTTACTTTATTACTTTATATATACCTTATCCGTCAACTTTAATAAAAATAATTTGTAATACGATTTTCTTTGCGTCGTTTATTATTGTTGTGTATGTTAAGGAGATAAAACCTTTATTAAAGTGAAACATTAAAATTTTAAATTGGAAGTTGAAAATTTAGAAGTGAAGGAATAAAAACATCGTCGAATTTTTCAATTGAAAGGTCAGGTAATGAGAAATTAAGATTATAATATTATTTTCAAATCGTTAAATTATTAAACCATTTTTATATGAAGATAAATATCATTAACAAGTCTAAACATATTCTTCCTGAATACGAAACAGAATTATCGGCAGGAATGGATTTACGTGCTAATTTAGAAAATCCGATTATTTTGAAACCGATGGGAAGAGCTTTGGTTCCGACAGGATTATTTATTTCATTGCCGAAAGGTTATGAGGCACAGGTACGTCCGAGAAGCGGATTGGCAATTAAGAAAGGTATTACTGTATTGAATTCGCCCGGAACTATTGATGCCGACTACCGCGGGGAAATTTGTGTAATAATAATAAACTTATCCGAGGAAACGTTTGTAATAAATGACGGCGACAGAATTGCCCAAATGATAATTAGTCAGCATGAAAGAGCAGAATGGAATGTTGTTGATGATTTAGATGAAACATTAAGAGGGAAAGGCGGCTTCGGCTCAACGGGAGTCTGATTTGATGATTAACTTACACGCAAATGCGATAATTATTAATTGAAAAATTTAAAAATGAAGGGATGTAATAAATTGACAGTTAGAATTTTTTGACTCAAAAAAAGATTTTCCGAACCAGTAAATTCTCAAATTCTTATATCTGTAAATTCTGTAACTTTATATTTTGGAGAAACAAAAAATCCCAAACCCAAATCAGTAAACATGAAAATAATATCGAAAACAATAATACTTTTTATATTCGGAGTACTCTGCGGATGTAATACTTTATTTTCTCAGGTAAAAAATCCGGTTGATTTGAATTCCGAACCTATGACTGCGACGGAAATTAATAAAACTTCAACTTTCATCAGCGCTATATCCGCAAAATTAATCGGGGATACGGATGAAGCAATCAAACTTTTTGAAAAAACTCTGGTTTTAGACCCGAAAAATGATGCGGCTTATTTTGAATTATCAAAATTATATCTGGATAAATATAAAGCTGAAGAAGCCATTGATGCGGCGCGTAAATCCGTTGAACTCGACGATAAGAATGTTTACTATTTAATGAATTTAGTGAGCTTAATAAGCACAACTCCATCGAATAAGGAAGAACTTGAGCTTCACAGAAAAATTATTTCTTTGGACCCAAATAATATTGAAGCGCAGTTTAATTACACTAATGCTCTTCTTCTTTCGACTAATTATGACGAAACTTTAAAACAACTTGCAAAGTTGGAAGAAATAATGGGAATTAACGAAGAAATTACTGTAAAAGTCGTTCGGATTTATGATGCTCAAAACAAGAAGACCAAAGCTATTGCCGAAATGAAACGTCTTGTTGACACTTATCCTAATAATACACAATATATTTCCATGCTTGCGGATCTTTATTTAAAATACGGAAAAGAGAAAGAAGCTTTGGATTGTTATAGAAAAATTGCCGAAATAAATCCCGAAGATCCTTATGTTCATATAACACTTTCGGAGTATTACAGAGAATCGGGAAATAACAAAAAAGCTTTTGAAGAGCTTTTACTCGGCTTCGCAACACCCGAATTAGATGCTAAAACAAAGCTTAATGTCTTTTTAAAACTTTATTCTTACGAGGAAATTTACACCACAAATAATCGTGAAGCATTTGAACTTCTGCTCACTATAAGCGATACCCATCCTGATGATCCCGTTTCCCTTGCAATGTTAAGCGATTTTTATCTGCAAAATAATCAGCTCGGAATGGCAAAACAGGGTTTATATAAAGCAAAAGGATTAGGACTCAATACTCCTTCTATCTATTTAAACCTTATTTATATAGAATCTACTATTAATAATTTTGATTCTATTGTAAGTTTGTCTGAAAAAGCAATCGAACTTTATCCTCTTTTCCCGGAATTTTATTATTATTACGGATTGGCAGAATATATAAATCAACATTTTGAAAGCGCAATATCATCACTTAAAACAGGATTAATGATGATTGTTGACAATGATGCTCTTAAAGCCGACATGTATATGGTTATCGGCGATTGTTATTATAATCTTGATAAAAAAACCGAAGCTTTTGAGAATTATGACAAGTCTCTTGAGTTACATCGCGACAATGCATATCTGCTTAATAATTACAGCTATTATTTAAGTACTTCAAATATGAATCTGGATAAATCCGTGGAAATGGGTAAAAGAGCTGTTGAACTCAACCCGGAAAGTTCTTATTATTTAGACACTTATGCTTGGGCTTTGTTTATGAAAGGAAATTATAAAGAGGCCGAAAAGTATCTGGAAGAAGCATTGAAATTTGAAGGTGACGATAGAGCTGTTATTCTTGAACATCTCGGCGATGTAAAATGGAAACTTAACGATACTTCAAAAGCACTTGAATATTGGAATAAATCCCTTCAAACAGCTCCCGATGAAGCTTCGGAAATTCTGAAAAAGAAAATCCAAAACAAAACTTATTATTCAGAATAGAAAATCATGCCCGGAAGATTTCTTATAGTAATATTCATAGCAATAAGTTTTATATCATTTTCGTGTTCGAATACGCGTAAGATTTCTTCAAGTGAAATTAACGCTTCCAACACAACGGAATTACTAAGATTGCCTATTGATAATTTGTACGATAGTATCGCAAAATGCAATATATTGCCGGAAATATTCAATTGTCGCTTTGATGCGGATTTTACGAATAAATCTAAAAATCAGTCGGAAAAAATTAAAGGTATTTTATCTTATAATGCGGATAGTTTGACGATGCAACTTACATCCAAAGGAATTAATATTGCTTCGGTTTTAATAACAACAGACAGTATTTTGATTCTTAACAAATTGGGGAAATCTTATATCGCAGATGCTCTTTCAAATTATGATTTTATTGAAAGAACAATTACTTTGGATGATATTAAAAACATTTTGTTAGGAAGAAGAATTGATTTCCGTGACAATGAATTATTTTCTTATACTATTAATGAATATTATTCTTTAAATTACAGAAACCCAAATAATCTTTTTTATAACATCGATTATAATAATCAATTTAAAGCAGAAAAGATGAAATTTTTCAGCGATATTGGTTTGTTTTATGTAATTTCGTACTTTGATTTTTTTTCTGTCGAAAATTTTGTTTTTCCGACAAACATTGATATAGATCTTGAAAATGCAAATTGCAAAATAAAATTATCACGAATGAATTTCGAGAAAAAAAATAATCTCGAAATAAAAATACCGGATAATTATCAAAAAGTTGAAATGTTTTAATAATGCCGTTCGAAATAAAAAAAATATTATCATTTATAATTGTCGGAATGATTTCTTGCAGCAGTATTCTATTTGCTCAATCGAAGGAAGATTTGCAAAAGGAAAAAGCTAAGATTGAAGACGAAATTCAACTGACTAACAAATTATTAAATCAAACTTTATCTGGAAAAAAAGCCTCAACGGAACAAGTGGCTTTAATAAACAAACAAATAAACGATAGAACAAAGTTAATTTCAACAATAAATAATCAGGTTAAATATCTCGACAGCGATATTTCGTCAACTTCAAAAAATATTAAAGAATTAAATGACGAATTGGAAATCCTGAAGAAGGAATATGCCGATATGATTTTACATACCTGGTCAACCAAAAACACATATAAACGTTTGTCATATATTTTTGCTTCGGAAGATTTGAATCAGGCTTTCAGAAGAATTTCTTACTTCAAATATTATTCGGATAGAAGAAAGGAATACAGCAGGGAAATAATTTCAAAAACCGACGAAATGCAAAACAAGAAATTCACTCTTGAGAAACAGAAAAGTGAGAAGGAAACTTTAAGGGTTTCAAAAGAGCAGGAAACTACAAAACTTCAGACTGAAAAAGTTCAGAAAAACAATACAATTCAGGATCTTACCAAACAAGAAAAAGAATTGCGCAAAAAGATAAAAGCGCAACAAGATGCTTTATCAAAACTAAATAAAGAAATTGAAAAAATTATTGCCGAAGAAATCAAGTCGCGTAACAGTAAAAGCGGCAGGCTTGAGCTTACTCCGGAAGAAAAAATCATTTCAGGAAAGTTTGAAGGCAACAAAGGAAAATTGCCTTGGCCCTGTGAAAGAGGAATTATTGTAGAATCTTTCGGCGAACGTCCTCATCCCGAACTAAGAGACATCAAAATTAATTCTACGGGAATTGATATTCTGACTGAAGCAAAAAGTATGGCGCGGTCTATTTTCGACGGCAAGGTAACAAAGATTATTCAAATACCACAATATAATAATGTTGTTATTATTCGTCATGGGGATTATCTCACGGTTTACGGAAACCTTGATGAAGTGTTTGTTAATGTAGGACAAGAGATAACGACCAAGCAAAACATCGGCACAATTTACAGCAACAACTCGGAAGGAACTACAAAGCTACATTTTGAAGTCTGGAAAAGTTCTACTTTACTTGATCCGGAAGGTTGGATTATTAAGAGATGAGTTTGACAGCTCCTAACTTAAAAATATAAATCCCTCTCCCCTGCTTTTACTCTTTCCAACCGGCGCTTTACTTCATCAACATTAACCTTTGTTTCATCGATTTCAAGTTTCCGAAGTTCATCATCAATCACTTTCCAACCTTTATCCTGCACTTCGGGTGAAGCATAATCCTCCAAATATTCAGCTAAAGTCAGAATAGCATTGGTTGTACAATATCTTTTGATAAATCCCGGTACGGAAAATTCCATAAAATGTTCGCCGGTACGTTTTAACCTGTAACAAGCAGTACAGAAAGACGGAATATATCCTAAATCCAATAATTCTTCAATAATTTCGGCTAAGCTTCTATCATCATTAATCTTAAATTGCTCCCTATTCAAATCCTGATCGTCGGTAGTATTTTTTTGTTTGCTATGATGATATCTATAGTCGCCGATTTGAAGATTTGTTCCGCCGTCGATTTGTGAAACGCCGAATTGTATGGCTTCCCTTCTGAATTTCGGATTCTCCCTTGCGGTAAGAATTAATCCTGTATAGGGAACAGCCAGTCTGAAAATTGCAATTATCTTAGCAAAAGTTTCATCATCAACCTCATATTTATTATCAATATTTATTGATGAAGCATCTTTGATACGCGGGAATGAAATTGTATGCGGACCAACATTATAGCATGCTTCCAAATGATTTGTATGACGAATAACTGCCATAACTTCAAAGCGCCAGTCGTAAAGCCCGAACAAAACACCGAGCCCGTTATCATCTAATCCTGCTTCCTGCGCACGATCCATTGCCGTCAGACGCCAGTCGTAATCTTTTTTCTTTCCGCTGGGATGATATTTTGCATACGCTTCGGGATGATATGTTTCCTGAAAGATTTGATAAGTACCGATTCCGGCTTCTTTTACTGTTCTAAAACCTTCGATATCTAATGGTGCGGCATTAATATTAACCCGGCGAATTTCTCCATTACCTTTCTTAACCGAATAAGTAACCTTAACATCATGTGCGATTCTTTCCGGAGAATAATCAGGATGTTCGCCATAAACCAGAATCAATCTTTTTTGTCCGCTTTCTTCAAGAGCTAAAATAGAATCTTTCAATGCCTTATCATCGAGAGTTGTTCTAACCTGTTCTTTGTTAGACACACGGAATCCGCAGTACTGACAATTGTTCGTACATCTATTTCCAACATAGAGCGGGGCAAAAAGTACTATTCTATTTCCGTAAATTCGTTTTTTAAGTTCACGTGCTCCTTCTTTAATCTCTTCAATTAAAGAAGGGTCGGTAGTATTAATAAGTACTGCCGTTTCTTCTAAGGTCAATCTATTCTTATCAAGTGATCTTTTAATAACTTCACGTACTCTTTCCGGGGTACTTTCAATAGAATTAATTATGTCCCATATTTCGTCAGGGTCTATAAACGGCTTCATCCTTTCATCAGGAATTCTGCATTTTTCCGGATAGAATTGCATATCAAATGGTTTTAAACATTAAGAAGAAAGAAAAGAATATTAATCTTTTTCTTTTCGGGCATTTCTGAAAATATGAACATAGCCCTCATAAACCTCATCTTTTTTAAGTCCTTTGCACTTTAACACATAGAAATAAACACCGTCGGAAAGATTTCTTCCGTCGAATTCACCGGGAGAACCGGGATAATCGTTTTTGGAATAAACCAATTTACCTTGTCTGTTATAAATTACAAGCGTGTTTCCTAAGAATATATCTAAGATAGATCTTTCTTCGTCTCCTTCAATAGTGATGTCAAAGGTGTCATTAATACCATCCGAATTCGGAGAGAAAACATTCGGGATTTTCAGTTTCGGTCTTGCAACCGGAATAATCAAAGTAGCCGAGTCAACACAATTTGCTTCATAAGTCTGATAATGCTGAACGATAAACTGTGTAGTAGAATCGCCGATAGGTCCGAAATTATAATCCACCTCAATATCTTTTAATTCGGTAAAATTTTCAGCTTTCTCGTCATAAATTTTCCAAAGATAATCAAAAACATAACAAGTATCGCAGGAAGTTTCGGTTGAGAAGTGTACAACAGGATTTTGCGGATATATCTGTTCCGGGTTAGCTACTATTTCAATATTCAAACGCGGATAAGTTTCTACTTTGGCAATATTTGTCAATTTACAACCAACGGAGTCTACAACACTTATTTCATAATCATCAGCCGGTAATCGATACAAAATACTATCATTTGAGAGATAGCCATCCGGCCAGATATATGTATAAGGCAATAGAGATTCATATCCAAACTGAATACCTCCGGAAGCATTGACAAGCAAAATTCCTTCAGAAGTATCGGGGCAACCTTTTCTCATCTGAGTTATAGTTACGGTAAATTCAGGATAAACCTCTACATGAACGGTATCTGAACAGTAACCGAGATTATTGGAAACAGTTACGTGATAATCGGATTCTTCTGTCGGATTGACAGTTATCTCTCTTGTAGTTTCACCTGTGTTCCAAAGGTAATTATAAGCATATGTAGTATTTACATTATAAAGATTTTTGATTTCCTGTATCGATAAATCCGAAGAATAAATTTTTACATCGTCCATACCGCCCTGATAATTTCCGTTTTGCAAACCGGAACTTGCGCCTAAATAAGTAGGTACATTAACCAATGATTGCGGCAATGCGGTGATATCTTCATTTACTTTTAGTTCGGCATTGACATAAATCTTCAATTTCCGCATAGAACAAACAATATCAACCATAGTCCATCTTCCGGGGTAAACTAAAGTATCGCCGGAAGTAGAAAATTTTTGCGACGTGCTTCCATTCGAACTTTGAAAATGTACATGTCCGTCAACACTAAGCCCCAAAGAATAACTCGATTCGGATAAATTATTAGGATTCCATCTATTAATAAGATAAAAAATATCATCCGTAGCTCTTATTCCGAAAATCGTATCTGGTTTAACCCAACAATGAAGTGTAAAAGAATTTGAAATATTAAATGTGTCATTATATTGGATATACATACAGCTCAATGAAGCCGGGTCGGTAGTTGTAGGCGAAAAATATACTGCCATATCTTCAACACCGAATCTGTCCTCGGTTGATTTCATTCTTGAAGCAAAGCACAAAAGATTATTTCCATAATCACTATAATCTATATAGGAATTATTACTTACTTTATAATCTCCAACATCAAAACGATAATCACCGATAAGGCTATTTGGTTCTGTATTCGAAACACTTAACACCAAATCGGCAGCATAACAAGCAATAGTATCGCCCTGTTCTATTCTGCTTCTATTAAGATCAATCAGAATAGAATCCAAGACGGAAGTTGAAGAAGATGTAGCCTCTACAAAATACCATGCGGTACGTCTTGCCCAGATAGATTGTGTTGTTTCGCCCGTATTCCAATAATAAGAATCGTAACCTGCACCCGCATCAAGCATTACACTATCCTGTCTGCAGAAATGCAAAGTATCGGCATCAAAAATCTGTGCTTGCAAATTCAAACACATAAAAATCGTTGCCGACAAACAAATAATATTTTTAAGCTTCTTGTTCATCAAGAATTCTAAGTTTTTCTTCAAGTTGCACTATTTCTTTTTTAGCTTTCTCAATTTTCTTTTCAAATTCGGCTTTCAGTAATTCTGCATTGGCGGAACGCGATAAGAAACCTATATTATTTTCCCAAAGACTAACATCTTCTTTCATGCCTTGTATCTTATTGAAGATTTGGCCTCTCTCTTTATTGATGAAATGATTAGCATTAGGATTAGATTTGATATTTTCTATTTTATTTTTAAAATTAAGATTTGCCACCTCAACGCCTAAAGTTTTTAACTCATCGAGTTTTTCATTAACAGCTTTACGATAAGCATTTTGAATTGTATCTTTATCTTTTCTTGGAACGTGGCCTATCTCCATCCAATCTCTTTGCAATTTTTTCAAATGTTCGAAACCATCATGAGGATTATCGGCAGGAATTACAAGATTATTAATTTCTTCAACAAGAGCTTTCTTTTTATTAAGATTTTCTTCTCCGTGTTCATTAATATTTGCGAAATGCTCTTCTTTTCTTTTGAAAAATTCGTCGCAGGCACCTCTGAAACGTTTCCAGATTTTATCTGACATACGTTTTGGTGTCGGACCGATTTTCTTCCATTCTTTTTGAAGGTTAATAAGTATCTGGGTAGTTTCTCCCCAATTGGTACTATCCTTTACGGCTTCGGCTTGAGTGCAAAGGTCTAATTTGAGATTATAATTATCAAATTGTTCGTCTTTCATTTTGGCAAAAAATTCTTTTTTAGCCACAAAAAATCCGTCCATTATGCCTTTAAATTCTTCCCAAATCTTATCGTTCTGAGACTTAGAAGCAGAGCCGACACTTTTCCAGGCTTTAAACAATTCATTCAACTGGTCTCCCCTACTTTGCCATTCTTTCAAAGTACTCGGAAGTTCTTCAACTAATTTTTTAGCTTCTTCAATAAGTGCAAGTTTCGCGGCATAATTACCGTCTTGCTGATCTTTAAGCTGAAAATAATACTCTTTTCTACGAGCATTAATCTTATCTGTTGCGGTTTTAAATCTCTCCCAAAGTTCTTCGCGTTTATCGGCGGGAACCGGACCTATTTCTTTCCATTCCTGATGATAACTTTGTAGTTTTTTGAAAGATTTCATTATTGATTTTTCCAAAATCAATTCTTCCGCTTTTTCGCATAGACTAATCTTAGCTTCGAGGTTTTTCTTTGTGTCTAAATCTCTAAGTTCACGATTAATTTTAACTTTATCGAAAAATTTCTCAACAAGGAAATGATAATTCTGCCAAAGATTATTTACTTCCGATTTTGGAACCGCACCAATTTCTTTCCATTGGTCCTGCAGCTCTTTAAACTTATCATAAGTAGCTTTCAGAGGTTCATCGGAATTAATAAGCTCTTTTAATTTTTCTAATATTTGTTGTTTTTGTTCAAGATTGATCTTCTTTTGCTCTTCAAGCTGCTCTAAATATTTCGCTTTCTTTTCTCTATAAACATTGAAAACTTCGTTGAATCTCTGTTCCAAAGCATCAACAGGCTCACGGTCCGGAGACGTAATATCATCAACATTATTTTCACCTTCAACCACAGGAATATTTTTATACTCCAACTTTGTTTTTTCAATGAAAGCAACTTTAATAGCAGAAACTGCAGGTTTTATTTTTTCAATGTTTTCTTCCTGAAGTAAATCACTTAATTTATGAATGAGCTCATCACGGGTAAAAGCGGAATAATCTATATCCTCCGCCAACTCATCGTCTTGCTCATCATCATTTTCCATTTCCATTATATCCTCATCAATAACTTCCATTGATTCGTCAAGCTGACGATTTTCATCTTCTGCCAAAACTGTCAATTCCTCAACATTCTCATTTTCAGATTCAATAACAGCTTCTGGTTCAACTTGTTTTTCAATTTCAATAGGTTCTTCAGTCTTATCAACATCAGTCGTTTTAACGGATTTATCTGTTTCATCTTCTTCAACAGCTTCAACTTTCATAGCCGTTTCATTTCCCAAAACATTCTCATCGGTTTTATTGACCTCATCGGTTTCAATAACATTGTTTATGCTCTCGGTAACATTTTCATTTACCTCACTGGCAACTTCTTCCTGATTGTTTACAGGTAATAGATCATTCTCACTCATAGCATTTCTGTTTTAAATTACAGATTAGAATACGTTTCGTTAATTAAAACGAAACTGTCAGTAATTACATTAATTTATTAGGCGGCAAAGTTACGATTTTTTTAGAAAAAATAAAACAGAATGATTATTTTATTGTTTATTCGCATTATTTTATGTAAAAAATCATTTCAAACCTAAAATATAACTGATATTTGTGTGGAAATATTATGTTTGAAAGCCTGATGATCTGAGAATTTGAAGATTCCTAAACATCATTTTGAAGTGATAAATTTGAAATTTCGAAATGATTTTTAAATTTTTCATTTCATTCTTTTCCAGTAAAACCCATATCCGTTCAACATGAAACTACCTTTCGAATCTATGGAAAAGGATTGCTCCTTATCAGATAAATTATTTAAAATGAGAAATTTTTCATCTTTATAAATTCGATAATAAGCTAAAATAGAATCATTTTTAACATCAATCCAATCAATTGTTCCGCAACCAAAAACATGAGTCGAATTTCGTTCTTTAATCATTTTCTTCAATTCTGAGAAAACTTTGTTGCTGATATAATTCTCATCCGAAAGCTTCTTTTCAACATTAGTCCAATCAATTCTTCCGCGTGCTAAAAATCTTGTGTCATTTTTTCCTGTAATTTTAATCTGCTCATCATAATATTTTTCATCATTTGCCTTTGCAAATTCATCACCATAATAAATTATCGGCGTTCCCGGTAAGGTTAATATAATTGAATATGCCAGTAAAATTTTATTAGGATTAAATTCCATTAATTCGCCTAAACGAGCGGAAATTCCTTCGCCTTCACGAAAATCCCATTTCGGATCACGACAATAATGATTATAAATATATTTTCTATCATATTCGGAAACGTAAACATGTTCCAAACTTAATTCATCATGACAACGAAGGAAAAGAAACCATTGACTTTTTTCCGAAATTTCCGGCGTATTTTTTTTATCAAGAATACTGATAATAGGATTTTTATCTTGCGATGCAATAGCCTTGTAAATCATAGGCATTAGAGGAAAATGATATGCTGCGTTGCATTCATCCGCATCAGCAAAATATTTTACGACTTCCTTCGGCTTCTGGCAAGCTTCTGCAAGAAAAAGAACATTCGGACGAACATAATCAAGCACGGCTTTCATAAACTTAAGAATGAGGTGTGTTCCTTCAAGATTTTCGCAATCTGTACCGTCTTCTTTCCAAAGATACGGAATCGCATCGGCTCTAAAACCATCAACTCCCGATTTCAACCAATACAAAAGAACACGAGTCATTTCCAAAAGCACTTCGGGATTGCGGTAATTCAAATCCGGCTGAAACTCGAAAAACCGGTGAAAATAATATTCATCGTCATATTTCTTCCAATTACTTTCCTCAATGCCTTTAAAAATAACTCTGGCTTCAGAATATTTTTTATCGCTTTCGCTCCAAATAAAATAATCTCTATATTCATTCCCTTTGTCATTCTTAGAATTTTCAAAATATTTATTTTCATCCGAACAATGATTTAAAGGCAGATCGAAGATAATTTTAAAATTTTTCTGATGAGCCTTTTGAAGGAAATCTTCAAACAATTTTTCAGATTCACTATCTGAAATTTCATAATCCAATCCTAACAAAGATTTTCTAACAAGACGGAAATTTCTAACATCAAAACCACCGTCTTTCATCGGAGAATCAAGAACAGGCAATAACCATAAACAGTTAACTCCCAGCTCTTCAAGATAATCAAACTTTTCAATTAATCCTTTAAAATCAACATTAAATAAATCAACATACAAAGAATACACAACAGTATTTTTATACCATAAATGCTCCAAATCAGGCAAGTTTAAGTTTGACTTATAGTTTTCAAACTCCGAAATAAATTCGTCCAACAAGTTTATTTCGGAATTCGAATAAAGTTTTTCCCAAACAGAATATAATTCTTGAAGTTTATTATTCATTCTACAAAAGTAATATTATAATCGAAAAATGAAAAGCGATAATCAATAATTGACAATGATTTTATTAATTTGATAATTAAAATTTATATCAACCGGAAACAGTCAACCGTAAACTGTTAATTATTTATTATCTTTGTGCTTTAAAATTTCATTTTATGTTTGAAGATAAAGTTTCAAGGACGGAGCTAAAATCTATCGGCGAGTTTAAATTGATTGACGAGATTACAGCTTCTTTTAAGTTGGAAAATAAATCATCTTTATATGGCATCGGCGACGATTGTGCGGTGATTTCTTATCCTGATAAAAAGATATTGGTTTCGACCGATTTACTTGTTGAAGGTATTCATTTCGATTTGGTTTACACTCCGTTGATGCATTTGGGTTATAAGGCTGCAACTGTAAATTTTTCGGATATTTTTGCTATGAACGGCAAGCCGAAACAAATTACCGTAGGAATTGCGATTTCCAACAGATTTAGTGTTGAAGCTATAAAGGAAATTTATTCCGGTATTGAGCAGGCGTGTAAAAATTATCATGTAGATTTAATCGGAGGCGATACAACTTCAAGTTTGAACGGATTGTTTATTTCGGTTACTGTTATCGGTGAAGCTGACGACGACAAGATAGTTTACCGTAACGGCGCCCAAACCAACGATCTTATTTGTGTTTCCGGAAATCTCGGCGCTTCTTATATGGGATTGATGATCCTCGAAAGGGAAAAAGCAACTTGGCAAGCCGATCCGAATATGCAACCCGACCTTGCCGGAAACGAATACATTCTACAACGTTTCCTTCGTCCCGAAGCGCGCTTCGATATTCCCGAAATTTTGAAATCAAAAAACATTCTTCCTACTGCAATGATTGATATTTCCGACGGGCTTGCTTCGGAACTTAATCATATTTGTACTCAATCCAAAAAAGGTTGCAATATCTACG
This sequence comes from Bacteroidales bacterium, assembly GCA_031276035.1. Lineage (NCBI taxonomy): Bacteria > Pseudomonadati > Bacteroidota > Bacteroidia > Bacteroidales > Bacteroidales bacterium. The sequence continues at coordinate 242,234 of JAISNV010000001.1, forward strand.
AAGATAAAATTCCGATAGATCCGGCAACAATTTTAGTTGCGGAAGAATTCAATATTAATCCGATTACCGCTGCCTTCAATGGCGGTGAAGATTACGAATTACTTTTCACTATAAATCAAAAAGATTACGAAGCAGTTAAAGACATTCCACAAATTTCAATCATAGGCCACATTACGGATAATGAAAAAGAAATGTCTTTAATCACTAACGACAATACTGTTGTGGAACTAAAAGCTCAGGGATGGGATTCTTTTAAGGATTAATAAAACCGATAAAATTTACGAAATAGAATGACAAAATGTTTTTAGATAAAAATTTATAGACAAAAAAGATTTATACATGATGAAATAATCTGTAAATTCTGAAAACTTTGTAATTTTGTCTAAATTAGTATTCCGAGCTAATTATAAATTATCTTGTTACTGACACCTCGACCCGAAAACTTATATTTATGTTGCTGAAAGACGACGAGAAATATTTGAAAACCGTTTTAAAATCACTGCCCGATAGTCCGGGCGTTTATCTGTATTCGGATGAGGACAATAATGTCATTTACGTCGGTAAAGCAAAATCCTTGAAGAAACGCGTTGCACAATATTTCAACAAAGATATTGAGGGTAAAACCAAAGTTTTAGTAAGTAGAATTGCTTCTGTAAGAACAATAGTTGTAAATAATGAGGTTGATGCACTGCTTCTGGAGAATAATCTGATTAAGCAATACAGACCGAGATATAATGTAATGTTGAAGGACGACAAAACTTATCCTTGGCTTTGTATTAAGAACGAATTGTTTCCGAGGGTTATAAAAACAAGAACCAAGGTTAACGACGGTTCAGAATATTTCGGACCTTATGCTTCCGTAAGAATGCTTAAAACGCTTATGGAAACAATTGAGCAACTATATAAATTACGTTCGTGCAACCTGAGACTTACTAAAGAAAATATTAAAAAATGTAAGTATAATGTTTGTTTGAAATATCATATCGGTAAATGCGCCGCACCTTGTATCGGGTTACAATCCGAAGAAGATTATATTAAATCTATTAAGGACGTTCGTAAAATTATAAACGGGGATATTTCTTCGATTATGAAGGAACTTGAGCATAATATGTATGAACATGCCGACAAATTGGAGTTTGAGCAGGCGCAAATTTTTAAAGAAAAGATTGATATTCTACGAAATTATCAAAGTAAATCGATGGTTGCAGCCAATAAAAATTTGAATGCTGATGTTTTTTCTGTTGCATCGGATAAAAGTACGATTTATATCAATTATATGCGAGTTGTTGAAGGAGCATTAATTCATGCCCACACCTCTGAAATTAAGAAAGTTCTGGATGAAAGTGAGGAGGAAGTTTTGACTTTGATGATTCCGCAAATCAGAGAGCAGTTTAACAGTAATGCTAAAGAGATAATTTTACCTTTTCATTTGCAAATTGAATTAGAAAACATCAAATATACTGTCCCAAAAGTAGGCGACAAAAGGAATTTATTGGATTTATCGCGACGAAATTTGAAATATTATCAGCTCGAACAAGAAAAGAGAAAAAGTTTGGTTGATCCGGAGCGGCATACAAAACGTATTATGCAAACTATGATGACGGATTTGCACATGAATGTTGAGCCACGCAGAATTGAGTGTTTTGATAATTCTAATATTCAAGGAACTGATGCGGTTGCTGCTATGGTTTGTTTTATCGACGGAAAACCTGCGAAAAAAGAATACCGGCATTTTAACATTAAAACTGTTGAAGGACCAAATGATTTTGCTTCTATGGAAGAAGTTATTTACCGTAGATATAAACGTGTTCTGGATGAAAATCTTGATATGCCGCAATTAATCGTGATTGACGGCGGAAAAGGGCAGTTGAGCTCCGCATTAAAAAGTCTTGATAAATTGGAATTGCGTAATAAAGTTACCATAATCGGAATAGCAAAGCGCCTGGAAGAAATTTATTTTCCTGGTGATGATATTCCATTATACCTAAACAAAAATTCTGAAACATTAAAAATCATTCAGCAATTACGAGATGAGGCGCACCGGTTCGGAATTACACATCATAGGAATAAGAGGAGTAAACGTATGCTCGGAGATACGAAAAAAGGGAAAAAAAAGAAAAAGTGAATCTTACGATTTTACTAGAACAATTTTAATTTATTAAATAACTTTATTGTTTCCTGTACTGAATGCGGGAAGCATAACACAACAACTCTGTCGTCAGCAGAGATTTGAAATTCACTATTAACAATATGACTTTCATAACCTCTAATTACACCACCTATTATTGCGCCATCGGGAAGTTTTAAACTTCCGACGGGGCGTTTGGTTACGTAAGAGCCTTTTTTAGCGGTAATTTCAAGAACTTCTGCATCAATTCCGCTTAGAAATTTTAAAATAGAAACATCGGCATTTAAGGTAAAACGAGTAATATATCCTGCCGTAATCAATTTTTTATTGATAATACCGTCGATACCTATTCTCTGTGCAAGTTCAATATAATCTATACTATCCATTAATGCAATAACCTTTTTAACTCCGAATTGTTTTGCGAGCATGCAAGTTAAAATATTTGTTTCGGAGTTATCCGTAACGGCAATAAAAGCATCCATTTCACTGATGTCTTCATCTTCAAGGAGTTCGATATCCCGTGCATCGCCGTTAATTACGAGTCCGTTGCTACCGATAATTGCCGCCAGTTTATTACATCTTTCAACATTTCTTTCTATAACTTTTATATTAAGGGTATTATTGAGTTTATGAATCATCATTCGGCAGATTCTTCCGCCACCTACTATCATGATATTCTTAATATTAACATTATCTTTTCCGGTAGCATTGAGCAGCAGTTCTTTTCCTTTAGGCTTAGATAGTGCGAGAACAAAATCTCCCGGTTGAAGTATATCGGTATCAAGGGGCATTATAGGTTTATTCTCTCTCATTATTATAAGAAAGGTAAAATCACCGGATTTAAATTCGTCCTTAATTGCTTTGATAGATTTATTTATGATTTTCGAATCTTCATCGAGGTGAAACAACTGCAAAGAAAGTTTTTTATCTGTAAAATCAACAACTTCCGTGGCAGTTACATGAGAAATCAGGTCGATACATTCATCAGCGGCAATAAGTTCGGGAAACACCAGTTCGTCAATACCGGTACTGTTAAATATTTCAATACTGTTATCCAAAAAATATTCGAGATTATGAACGCGGGCAATAGTTTTTTCTGCGCCCAGTTTTTTCCCAATTAAGCAAGTCACAATATTAGCCTTTTCGTCGTGCAGAACAGAAATCAGCAGATTGGCATTTTTCACATCCGCATTGTTGAGTACGTCAATAGAAGTTGAGTCTCCGCTAATGGCTTTCAGATCGGAATGAGTTTCAACATATTCCAAATTCTTTTGATTAGAATCAATTATAGTAATATTATGATCTTTACCTGTAAGCATTTTAGCCAAAAAATCGCCTACTTCACCGTCACCTGCAATAATGATGTTCATAGTAATAATTATTTTATAAACTTCGATATATCATTTCCATATCTGACAAAATAAGTCCCGGATGAAAGGTTTGATATATCAATAGTATTTTGAATGTTTGCTTTTTGTGATTTAATTATTTGACCGGAGATGTTTAATATTTCAATTAACTGTTTGCATCCGTCATTTTCAGAGATAACAACATTGATATAATCGTTTGCAGGATTAGGATAAATACTGAATATTGCACTATCGGAGTTATCAGTTATGCCTACTCCATTATTTATAGTTATTGTCATTGAAGTTAACAAAGTATTATAATCGCTAACATATAACTCTATAGATTCCATATCATCAGACAATTCTCTTATAAAATCTATAACACAAAACCCTTCTTCATCAGTAACAGCTCTTCCAAGAAATTCATTTTCATACATTACAACGCACGAAATGTTTGCTTTAGCGTCTCCATTGACAGTGACTCCAACATTATATAAAGTTGCATTTAACTCTATTTCCATTACCCCTAAAGCCTCAACATTATAAGGCTCATCTCTCCAGATTGCCAATGTAGGATCTCCGAAAGCATTACAACAATAGAAACACCATCTAAGAGCGCCTTCTTCCCATTGTCCGGGAGCATTAACCCAGGGCGCAGTAGCTGTTTTAGATTCTTTATGTGCTCTTCCCAAACGATTGTATTTGTCGGTATATAAAGCATCGACAAACTCTCTATTAATATGCAAAGACGGTCCTTCTGTTTGCCCTTCATTAAACCATCCGTAACGTGAATTAAAAAATCCACCGACAGCAATATTTTCGTTTGTTAACATTTTCTCTGCTATACAGTCGTTTTCATCAAAAGCACCGCAAATACAACCATGAGTATAGATTAAAGTATAATTATGAGTTTCACCGTCGAGTCCCGAGAAATTGTTTGCTGTAATATCGCTATTATAAAAGCGCATTGCATAATTCCAATCGGAATGACCGTTATGATATATAAATGGAGCTCCTTCATTCATTCTCGCCATCAAATGTTGCTTATACCATAATGAATTTCTGTCGTACAAAGAATCATAGGGATCGGTTTCGGGAATACCATTTGTGTAATAACCGTTATCATTACGAGCGCCGACAAGCAATTCCACATAATCGGCACCCCAAGATAGAGGATTATCATATAAATGTTCCCCAACAAGTAAAGGCGAATTTAATTCTCCCAATACAGGATTCAATTGATAAGAAACGATTTTATGTATCATGGCATTAAGCTCATTCATATTTGAAAACGGCATCCTTGCGACAGAAATTTCGGGAAGTAAGTCATCCTCACCAATTTCGCCCCAACGCGAATTATTATTATCATTCCAACTCCCGTCTAAAGCAGAAAAATAAAGGTCTGAAGGAATATTATTATCTTCATAAAGATAACTGGATTCTACTTGACAGAAGAAACCTCTGTAAGGACAAATTTCAATATCACCGCCAAGTAACACATATTCTATTGAATGATTAGTATACTCTTGTATTATGTAATTTCTTACTTTTTCGGCATTATCAACACCATCCATTTCCGAATATATCTCTTCCAAATCTTTAAATTTAGAAAGTAATCCGTATTTTGTATGAAGCAAATTCAGCTCATTAAAAGCAGATTGATAAGTAGAAGTTGATAATATCAATACATCATAGTCATCTGATTTACTATCAGCTATCAGTGGAATATATTTACCAATCATTTCAACATTCTGCACTTTCTTATCAATATCTACAGTTTTCTTTAATAATCTTAATGCTTCCCCGGCTTTTTCAGTCGGATTAGCTGAAATTTTTACGGTGATGTAAGAATAATATGATAATTTATTTTCCGAAGGATTATAAACTACAGGGGTAAAGCAAACATTTGCGATAGAATGCCCGCGATAGTAATTAGTTGATAAAACACCATGTGCATTATCGGGATATTTATTGCTTTTATAAACTTCTTCGTTTTTATTAAACGCCGGAGGAAGATTCGACGAATATGGTTGTACCGCTTGTTTAGGATATAATTGAGTATCAATATCAAGTTCGATTAATTCTCCGAATTCGAGCACAATATTTGAAGCTTCACAACCGGGAAGCAAGAGAATATCAGCGGCAAAATACGGCAAGAGAGGATCGCCTAAAGTAGCACTTTGTAAGGTATTTTCAAATTCTACCGTACAATAATTGTTTTTATAAATAATTTTAGGATTAGAAAAGTTATATGTTTTGCTGATTTCTTGTGCAAACATATTTAATGTGAATAAACAAAGGATTGGTAATAATAACTTTTTCATATGAATATAATTTTATTCGTTTACTGTTAATTTAATCATCATATAAGAACCATGCGAGGCAAATATAATAACATCTATGAAAATAAACAAGATGTTATAAAAACGTAAGAATTATATTCTTTCGTATAGGCAACAGATTTGCCATAATGGTTTATGGTTTAGGAAATTATATAATTAAATTATATATGATTTACAGCATAATAATACGCACCTAATGATGTTGCTTTTTCCGTGCCTAACCTACTTATTCCTACACCGATGCGTTTACTCGGATCATAAGTAATTTCTTTGCCTGAGAAAGGAACCATAATAGTTCGTGCATCTCCTTTGAGAAATTTTTGGAGTTGGATCGGATTCTCCAGATTATAAACATCGACTTCCATTCTTGTTATTTCATTTCCTTCCGGAGTTGAGAACGGTTTGTTCATTTCAGCAACAAGATCATCCAGAAATATAGGATACGCATTAGAAAGTCCGCCTCCGATAACAACAAGTCCGTCTGTTAATGAAGCTGCATTTGCGATAGCATTTCCGGCACCTTCAGCCATTTTCTTGAATGCAATTCGAGCGGCTTCCATATTTCCGGGTTTCTCACCAATTGCAATTTCGTAAATATCTTTAGGTTCCAAGGTATTTTCATATCTCGGAATATTTACAGAATCTGCGTAGAAATTTCTTACGGCACGAATTGTGGTACTCTCTTCTACACTATAATTCGGATTGAGTTTATCACTGAATCTGTTTATTTCTCCCTGAGCGGAATTATCACCGGGATATATTTCACAATTTGAAATTATTCCGCTACCGAAACCGGTACCAAGTGTAATTCCAAGCAGATTTTTGTATCTTTTCGGGCTTCCTGCTTTTTCGAGCATTGAGTTAACCTCAGGTAACAATCCTGCAATTGCCTCACCATAAGCGAATAAATCACCGTCATTATTAATAAATACAGGTATTTGGAAAATATTTTCCAACATCGGACCTAATGCAACACCTCCTCTAAATAAAGGAAGATTCTGTAAGTCGCCAATGATTCCCAATTCATATTCGGCAGGACCGGGAAAGGCAAAACTTATGGCCGCAGGTTTATCTTTCAATTGATCATAAACCTGTTTAAAACCATTGATAATAGTTTTAAGTATATCTTCCAAAAAAATTCCTTTAGCCGATAATTTTATCGGTTTCACTATTTCAATACCATCATTAATTGCTGAAAAAACGAAGTTAGTACCACCCGCATCAAGGGTCATTACAGTTTTACTCATAATTTATTTTTTTATAAATTTGAAAGTATCAGTATCTATTCTCAAGAAATAAATACTGCTTGAAAGATCCTGAACATCAATAATATTTATTCCATTAGTAAGATCAACTTCTTTAAGTTGCTTTCCTAAAATATTATAGATATAAGCCTTTACAGAATTATTTCCTTCGTATGAAATATATAGTTTATCAGAAACAGGATTGGGATAAATTTTTATTTCCGAAGTAACCAAATCATCTATTCCCAGATAATTGAGAGTAGCTTCCAAAGAAATCTCTGTTTCTAAATTATCAGGATCATTGCTTATCAGTATAAAATTACCTTCATATGTTCCGTTTCCAACGTTATTGAAATCATACTTCAGTATTATTGTCTGAGAATCATCAGGTTGAACAGTACCGTTTAAAGGATATACCGTCAACATTTCATCAAAGGTAATATCCGTAACTTCAAAACTAAGTTCGGCATTGCCGGTATTAGTAATGATAATGTGATCTTCTACTATTTCCGGATTCTCCGAATAAACCGACGAGCTTACTTTATTCAAACTCAAAGCCGGTAAAGGATTAATTGAGCCGTTAACCAAAGTAAAATCGTGTGGGTCGGGAGCACCTATATAGGGATGACATTCTTTTCTTCCTGATTCATCAGCGGCAAAAACATAATACTCTATTAATCCGTTCGGAAGGTCATTAATAGTAACTTCCCAAATATTATCGCCGGTGTAACTCATATTATATTTTTCATAATTTCCACCGTTGATTCTTAGATATATAATTACAGAATCAGAATAAATAGTATAATCGCAATAAGAATATAGTTCGGTACTAAAAGTTAAACTTTCCGTATTTTCAATTTCGCCGAAATAAGGCATATGTTTAATATAAAGCATGCATCTATCGGCAATTTCGTGTGTGCGACAATGTAGGGCATCCGTGTCTATCCAGTCATTATAATTAATACCGACAATTTCATATCCCGGCATTGCTTGCTGATATGTTTGAATTGCAGCATTATCATTTTCATTTCCTGTTAAGGCTACAAAAACTTTTTTATTTAGAATAAGTGAATTAGTATAAGGAGTTGCCGTACCGTAATATCCTTGGGCTCCGGGAGTATAAACTCTGTAAACTTCCATAGGCATTCCCCATGGAGATGTTTGAGTTGCAAAATAATCGGCAGTAGCTTCAAACAAACTATATCTGCTGTCGGTTTCAGGAACCTGCCCGACCAAAACTTTATTAGGAGCAAGATATTTTCCCCAACAATCAACATGTTGAATATAATCCAGCAAAGGATCGTCAACAAAATGATATTGCTCAATACCCATATATTCCAAATAATGTTGTTGCAGTTGAGCTTCAGTATATCCGGGGTTTTCCGTTAATGTTAATTTAGTAGATGCGGCCTGACTCGTTCCGTCGTTCATAAAATTACCGCCGCAATGTTGGACAGTAGAAGCGTATCTATCCATAGACAAATAATTTGCCATCAGGGTATTAATATTGTTATCATTTGGTCTTGGTCTATTATATGTAAAATCATACATTGCAACTTCCTGATTATCTATTGCCATAAACCAAGGGCCATAATCGCGGGTCCAATAACTGTCAGTATTTGCGATCAAAAACTCACAATTATCAGTATTAACTCCGTTTGAGTTATACTGATTTAAAACGGTTGTTTTCTGGCTCTCACTTGCTACTAAAGTAATAACTTTACAGTCTTTTGCCATTTCCTTAATTAATGTTATCGGAATACCGAAAGGATAACGAACCAGAACCGCTTCTGCCGGTTCATATTCGGCAACCGGACGCAATTGACCTACCGGAGCATCTGTAGGAATAAGAGTCATGTCAACTGTTTCGTACAACTTTGCCTCTTCCGCGGATAGGTGATGGTAAAGCCTTATTCCATCTTTATTATAAATTGGCTGGGAAAACAAATTAATTGTATTTGCTAAAAGCAAAATAAGAAATAATATATTTTTATTCATAATTTTAATATAAAAAATAACAAAAGCAAAGATAATAATTAATTGAAAGTTATGAGTTGTAATTTGAGAGTTTTTTAAACTATAGATTCATCACCTGATGATATATTTCATTACACATTCTACCTGTTTATTTATTCAATATCATACTTAACTTTATCTTATTATCCACAACAGATTCTTTCAAATCGTTTGTCATTCCTGAAATAATTGCCAAACTCAGCCCGTCGGAGTTCTCGGTTTGATTCAAGATTGTTTTGAGAGATTTATCAGAAGAAAATGTAATAGTTACATCCGAGCTTGCTTCGGAATATTCTATAATGAGTTCTAATCCGCCGGTATTGTTAAATATTTTATTACGTTTTTCAATATCACCTTCCTTAAGACACAAGAGCATTATTTCCTCTACAATCAATTGTAAATTATTGATTTCTTGCGCTTGGAAAAAATGTTTTGCACAGAAACCGTCTATTTTAGATTTTAAATCGTAAAAATCATAATCATTATTTTCTATGTGATAAACCAAACTTCTGATTCTGTGGATAAATGTTCTGGTTTTTTCGCGTTTCGGATTTTCGAATATCTCCTGCGGAGTTCCTTCTTCATAAATGATTCCTTCGTCCATATAAAATATCCGTGTAGAAACATCTCTGGCAAATTTCATTTCGTGAGTTACAATTGCCATTGTCATTCCTTCTTGCGCGAGAGTGCGGATAACGCTGAGAACTTCGCTTACCATTGTAGGATCAAGTGCGGAAGTCGGTTCGTCAAACAAAATAATTTCCGGATTCATAGAAAGGCATCTTGCAATTGCAACACGTTGTTGCTGACCGCCTGAAAGTTCATCGGGAAATGCATTCTCCTTAGCAGCTAACCCAACCATTTTTAACAATTCTCGAGCACGTTCTTCCGCCTTCTCTTTACTCATTTTCAAAAGTTTTATCGGACCTATGGTTAAATTTCCCAGAACCGTCAGGTGTTCAAACAAATTGAAGCTTTGAAATACCATTCCCATTTTGCGTCTCAAAGCGTTGACATCGCTTTTCGGATCAAGAATATCTTGTTCATCAATCCAGATTTTTCCGCCCGTAGGTTTTTCCAAAAGGTTTAAACATCTGAGAAAAGTACTCTTACCCGTTCCCGAAGGACCTATTATCGAAATTACCTCCCCGCGATTAATTTCGGTATTTACATCTTTAAGAACAGTAAGTTCGCCGCCGAATGTTTTTGATAAATGCTCTACTCGTATCATTATCTGATGATTTAAGATTTATTTTTTTTATTTTTAAAGTTTTTAATGTAAATTTGAAAAAAGCAAGAATTAATGTATTTCAAATTCAATAATTATTTTTATCAGCTTCATCAATTTCATTTTTAATTATCTCTACGTCAATTAAGAACTCTTCGGATAAATAATCTTTATATTCCTGAATGACGTAACTTTTTTATTTATTGCGCTTAGGCGCTACTTTTATTTGAATCATATCAATTAATAATGTTAATAACCAAGCCAGAAGAAAATAAATAATTGAAATTACAATTAAAGGGAAGAATGCATCAAAAGTGCGGCTACGTATAATGTCACTGGCCTTAGTTAAATCCTGAACTGCAATATAACCAACAATTGACGTCATTTTCACAAGCCCGATAAATTCTCCTTTATAAACCGGAATTACTCTCTGAATTGCCTGCGGCATAATAATATTAAAGAAAGTTTTTACCCTACTGAAACCCATTGCTATTCCGGCTTCGGTTTGTCCTTTTTTAATGCTTTGAATTGAAGTTCTGAACATTTCCGAAACGTAAGCAGCGAAATTCATTGCAAAGGTAATTACCGCAACTGCAACTCCGCCGATATTCCAAGAAGCGAAAACAACGTAAAACATCAACATCAGCAATACAACCTGAGGAATTCCCCGAAGAATATCAATATAAACCAATGCAATAGTTTTAATAATTTTGTTCTTACTCATTCTCATCCAACAAATTAGAGCACCAAGTAAAGTGCCGAGAATTGCCGAAAGAATTGATATAATAAATGTTACTTTTAATCCTTCCCAAAGTAACAAATATCTTTTTTCTTTAATTATATTGTTGTAAAAGCTATCCTTAACTTTGGCAAACCAATTTTTTGATTCTTTTTCATCGTTTTGAAAAGAAGCCAGATTCTTTTTCAAAACAATAATTCCTGAAGTAATATCGATGTAACTATTTGAGAAAGATATATTTTCTGCTCTTTCTTCGGTTTCCATTATTGCATTGGCGATAACATCTACCTTGCCTGTGATAATAGCCGAGAGCATTCCGCTGAAATTGTAATGAATAAACTCTGCTTTTTTGTTGATGTAAGCAGCATATCTCAACATTAATTCGATATCAAATCCGGCATATTCTCCGTTTTTTATAAATGAAAACGGAACTGATTCGAAAGTTGTACCTATTCTTAATAAACCGTTTGTACCGGAATTTTCAATCACAGGCATTTCTGCCGTATCTCCGTTGTAAATCCAACGATTATACATTTCATCATAAACACCCGAATCTTTCAATTCTTTCAAAAAAACATTAAATTCATCCCTTTCATTAGTGTTAGCTTTCCGGAAACCAATCACATAATAATCTTTTTTCACGTCCGAATTAAGATAAGCAAAATCGGGATGTTCCGCCATCAGATAATTCGCTTCTATATTATCCAGCAGAATTGCATCGCATTGACCTTGTTGGAGCAAGGCAACCAATTCGACGGAATGATCCATTCGGTATAATTTTGCATCTTTAAAACTTTCAGTGGCAAACATATCTTGAGAAGATCCGAGCAACACACCTATTCTTTTATCCTTTAAATCGTCAATATTTTGTAAATTAAGTCCGGATGATTGTTTGGGTAAATTCTTCTTAAGGGCCAGGGCAATAGCGTCGGAACCATAATAGCTGTCGGAAAAAGCCAGTTGTTTTTTTCTTTCCTCCGTGATGGTAATCGCAGAACCGATGACATCAACTTTTTTTGATGTGGCCGCCGCAAGCAGCGAACCAAAAGGCATAATTGATATTTCCGGTTTTAAATTCTTGGAAGCCGCAAAACCTAAAAGAATTTCCACGTCAATTCCGGCATATTTAGTACCGTTCATGTAAGCGAAAGGGACATCCGTTCCTGTTACGCCTATCTTAAATATACCGCTTTCACCGGTATTATTATAATCGGGAATAGTTATGGAGCCGTCGTCATCAGTCCATTTATTAATAATACTTTGAAGTTCTCCGGAAGTTATTAATTCATTCAGATAGATATTAAACTCATTTCTAAGTTTCACATTATTAAAGCCGAAGCCGTAATCTTCTCTGAAAATATTTCTTTCAAGCACACCAAGTTGCGGATCTTCTGCCAAATATAATTTAGCCGTATTTTCGTCCATAATTATCGCATCACACTGTCCGGTTCTGAGAGCTAATGCCAAATCAGGGCCATTATCAACACGTAAAATATAGGCATTCGGATAATTTTCGCTAATAAATTGATCGTGAGTAGATCCTAACAAAGCGCCGATACGTTTATCAGCAACATCTTGCATGCTTGTATAAATCTTTTCACCGCTTTTTGTTTCTTGTTCTTTTTTTGCCGGAGGATTACTTGTTAAATTAAAAGAGAATAGTAAAATCAGCATTCCAAATAATAGGAAATACTTAGAGTATGATTTTATCATAATAAACTTTATATTACGTTGTTAAAAGTATTAATTTTTTTAATTCAATCGAAATAAAGCACAAAGGTACGAAGAATTTAAAAATTAAGGATGAAAACTTTATGTTCTTAAATCCGTCTATTCAGGATTAATCAAATCATCTTTCTAATCTCATCGGGAATCATTTTATCAACATTTTCCCCTTCATCAATTTTTTCTCTAATCTGCGAAGATGAAATATCTATTAAGGGAGCGCTTCCGAAAAATTTCATTTCCGAAAGAATATATTTCGAATCATTATAATCGCGAGGATAAACATAAACTTGGTAATTATTTAAAATCTCCTGCCAGTCTTTCCAGAGTTTGAAGTCTTTCAGCAAGTCGCTACCGATTATCAGAATAAATTCTTTATCAGGATATTCCTCAGATAATCTTTTGAGAGTATCTATTGTGTATGACGGTCTGGGCATTGAAAATTCAATATCACAAACTTTAAATTCCGAATGTTTTTCCAAAGATTTATTTAAAAGCTCCAATCTCTTATCTTCAGAAATAAAATATTCTTGATTGCGATTTGAAGAATCATTGGTTGTAAAATGTTGTTTAAACGGACTTTGCGGCGATATCACAAACCAAACCTCATCAACATAATTATTCTTTATGAAATAATCTGCAATTGCAATATGTGCATTGTGGAGCGGATTAAATGATCCGAAAAGCAATCCTATAGCTTCTTTTTCTTTGTACATTTTTATTTTGCAAGAAAATTAACAACCGCATCAACTGCTTCTTTTTTAGCTTGTTCGAGATTATCATTTATTATAATCTTATCAAAATCCTTGGCAAAACTCATTTCGTATTTTGCTTTTGCTATTCTTTCCTGTAAATCTTCTTCATCGTTGGCGCCTCTTTTCCTCAATCTTTTTTCCAACTCTTCAATGGACGGCGGCATTATAAAAATTGCCAAAGCATTTTCTTTATATTTCTTCTTAATATTCAGGCCGCCTTTTACATCCACATCAAAAATAATATTTTTACCTATGCCCCAGATTCTTTCCACTTCGGAAGATAAAGTTCCATAGTACGTACCTTCATAAACTTCCTCCCACTCAACAAAATCTTCGGTTTCAATTTTATTCCTGAACTCTTCGGTACTCAAAAAATAGTAATCCCGGGCATGGAATTCATTTGCCCTTGGCGCTCTGTTTGTTGCCGAAATAGAGAAAACAATTTCCGGCATTACCTCAAGTAAATGTTTAACTATTGTTGTCTTACCCGCACCCGATGGCGCTGAAAATATTAGCATCTTCGACATAAAGTTCTGCTTAAGATTCTGAGTTACATTACTTCACAGTTATAAATTTAGCAACGGCACTCTTATTATTTTATCAATATACATTTTCAATTTTCTCTTATCAGAGTATATTTGAAAGCTGTTCTCTGATTTTCTCAAGTTCATCTTTCATTTTAACTACCAATTGCTGGATATTTACATCATTGGCTTTAGAACCGATCGTGTTTATTTCCCTGCCCAATTCTTGGGAAATAAATGATAGCTGCTTGCCTTTAGACTCGTCATCATTAAGTGTTTCTAAAAAATATACACAATGATTTTTCAAACGCACTTTTTCTTCAGTAATATCTAATTTTTCAAGATAATAAATCATTTCTTGTTCGAAACGATTTTTATCGTAATTCACCTGCTGTAAATTATTTAGTTGATTAATAATACGTTCTCTAATGCTTTCGATTCTTTTATCTTCGAAGTGAGAAATCTCATTCAAATTATCTAAAATATTTTTAATTCTTAATTTAAAGTCCGACTCAAGTGATTTTCCTTCTTGCAGACGAAAAATATTAACTTCTTCTATACATTTTTTTACACATTCGAATAAAGAATTCCATTCTTCATTGGATATTTCGGTATTGGGAGATTCTACAACTTCAGGAAGTTTTACGAGAACCGGAACATACTCATCCATAGGCTTCATTTTCAGAGCTTTTTCCAACTCTTTTATTTCTTCGAAATACTTCTTAGCCACTTCTTTATTGATGCTGTATCTTTTTTCACCTTCTTCCTGTTCACAAAATATCAACAATTCAATCTTACCGCGAAGCAATTCATGTGCAATCAAATTCCGCAATTCAAACTCTTTTTCCCTATAAACTGCGGGAATTTTAATGTTAAGATCTAATTGCTTGCTGTTCAGTGATTTTATTTCGACATTCACTTTCTTTTCTCCAAAAAAGAAATGACACTTGCCAAAACCCGTCATAGAGTATATCATGGTAATTTTTTTTCAGCAAAGATAATGTTTTTAATGTGATAATTTTTGTTTCGGATTTTACATACAGGGATACGAAATCTTTTCAGGATTTATGTATTTTTTAACGTAAAATTTTATCAAGTAATAACATTTGTTTCCTTAATATTCTTGTCTTTTCAACCTAAACATTTTAGTGCTTTAGTTTTTATCGACTTTATATATTCCATTAAACTAATCGGTTGCATATCTGTTAAACAACAGATGTCCGATACTGAATGAAATTGTAAAAGGGGTTTCTTTGTTATCGTAAACGTTGAAATTAATGCCGATAGGTACAATATTATTTCTAAAGATGATACCTGCGGAAGCCATATAATTAGTTCTTTCGTAAAACTTACCGACTGCCGCTTGTTGATTCTCGCCTTGAATGATAGGAAAAATAGGTGTAAAAGAATATGCTTCTAAAGAAATAATAAATTGATACGGTAATTTTATCAAACATTTTAATCCAGCCACGCCGAAATTATTACTCCGGTATTCCGGCAAAAAGCGTAACTTACTGTCTTGAAACGGCTCGAAGCCTTTCGTACGTAATAAACTCGAAGTATAATTAGACCAAAGTTTGTCGTTGGATAATTCGGCTTGCAAATATATTCCGAGCGAAATCCATTTCTTACTTAATATAAACTGTTCATATACCACACTGAAGTTAAACCAATTATGATATTGTACATTTCTTTCGGTTTCAAAAGATGTTGTGCCGGGAATATAAGTTTCCTTTCCGTAATTAAAATTTGCAGTAATTCTCAAACTCATTCCGAAGTCAGGGTAGAAATAATTATTCAAAGTATTTCTTTCAAAAATTACTCCGGCGGTTACACCTGTAAAATGAGTTATATCCGATGTATCGTTTCTTGTAAAATAATTTGTATTATAGAATTTATCTGTAGTGTAAAGGAAAGCTCCTTTTATTCCGATTGTGGAGCGCTTGCCGAACGGAATGCCTGTTTGCAGTAAAATATGTTGTTCGGTTTGCCTCAGATAAGACGGAGAAGCATCGCTATAAAGACTCGCTGATGTAGTGAAATAATTTTTCTGATTTATAGATGCGTCCAAAATACCGTAAACCAAAATATTATTAGGATAATCTATCTTCGAATATAATCCTACAGATTTGTAAAAAGTGCCGAAATAGCCGTTAATTCTGGAGTTTATGGAAAATCTATCTAAATATCTATGAATTAGCCCTAAATAAGCCTGATTCACGCCGCCCCAGGAAATATGCCCGCCTAATTCGGCTTCAAAATTCATCTCGGTTTCAACATCAAGTATTAAATCGTAAAAACCGGTGGAATCATTAAATTTAGCCGACGGACTTGCTTGGAAAATATTTTCATCGGCAACGAGGATGTTATATTTATCTCTCACTTCATTAACAGAAAGAAAGTTGTGATCACCAATGATAAGATGGTCAATATATTCGGCTTGCCTTTTATTCACATTTTTAGCATAAACATCTTTAAAGAACAGCGGCTTTTTCTTTTGTTCGAAAACATTTCTTTTGGTTATCAATTCTTCCTTGGTTAAGGTTTCGGATACCCGGGATTTTATCAATTCCATGTTTCGTATAGCTTCATTGTAACCGCTATCAATAAATTGCAAAGTATAATCGAAATTCAATAAAGAAACATTTTCAAGTTGCGGTGTTAACAAAATTCCGTTTTCAGGCATATCAAAATCCATATCAATCATAAAGATATTCTGTACAATAGCAACAGCATCATGTTTATTTGCATCTTTATAATTAGAAGAAACCGAACTTCCTATTAGTACATCAGGATTAAATTGTTCCTTCATTACACTTATAGGAAAGTTATTATACATTCCGCCGTCCATTAAAACTTTTCCGTCTATTTCTACAGGACTAAAGAAGAATGGAAACGACATTGAAGCTCTTACTGCCAAACCGAGGTCTCCTTTCGAAATTGTATATTCTTTATTTTCATTGACGGAGGATGCAACGGCACGAAAAGGTATCATCAAATTATCAAAGTTATTTTGACTTGCCGTTGATGCTTCGGCGAAGAACTCCATAAAACCGAAGTCCATAGCGTGCGGCGGAATAATACTTGTCGGAATAAATTTTGAAGTTACGATGGAATCTATTTTGAATTTCATATTCAGCCATCGAGGCGACGAAGGTAATTCTTTAACAAAATATCCTCTTTGGCCTTCTTTTGTGGGCATAAAATAAGATTCTAAAATTCCGCTGGAAAAGATATCCGCAATTTCATCTACCGTATAACCGGAAGCATATAAAGCACCAACTATAGCGCCAGCAGAAGTTCCTACTATATAATCAATCGGAATATTATTATCTTCCAGAGCTTTAATTACGCCTATATGGGCTGTGCCCCTAGCGCCGCCGCCGCTCAAAACTAATCCGACAGATTGTGCTTGACAATATATCGTACTGAAAAAAAGAAATAATATTCCGACACGTTTAAGCATTGTAATATTTATATTTTACTTAAAGCATTATCTAAATCGTTAATGATGTCATCGGCTTCTTCAATACCAACCGATAAACGTACGAGACCTTCGGTAATGCCAGCTTCAAGTTGTTTTTCTTTACTAACTTTGGAATGAGTCATAGAAGCAGGATGCTGAATCAAGGTTTCAATGCCTCCGAGAGATACGGCCAATAAGCAAAGTTTAACATTATTCATCAAGATTTTTCCTGCAACCGCTCCGCCTTTTAATTCGAAAGCCATCATTGAACCGCTGCCGCGCATTTGTTTTTTTGCAAGTTCATATTGCGGAAATGATTTTAGTCCGGGATATTTTACCCATTTTACTTTCGGATGTTTTTCAAGGAATTCAGCAACTTTCTGAGCATTTTCCTGTGATTTATCAATTCTCAAAGCCAAAGTTTTCAGTCCTCTTCTAACCATAAAAGCCTGAGTAGGATCCATATTACAACCCATATTGTTCATAGCTGCTTTCAAACGATCAAACATTTCTTTATCTTTAGCTATAAGCATTCCCGCAACAATATCGGCATGACCGTTGATAGATTTTGTCATCGAATGTAAAACTATATCCGCACCAAAATCTATTGGTGTTTGCAAGTACGGACTACAAAAAGTATTATCCACACAAACAGTAATACCTTTTTCTTTTGCTATCTTACACAATGCTTCCAAATCGGTAATATCCATTGTAGGATTTGCCGGTGTTTCAGTATAAATAAGTTTTGTATTCGGACGAATATTTTTAATAACATTATTGATATCCGACATATCGATATAAGTAAACTCTACTCCGAATTTACTATAGAAATTTTCTATTACGCTGCGCGCTGCTCCGTAAATAGCATTATGGCTCAATATATGCGCTCCTTTTTCAAGTAAAGCCAAATAAACCACATTAACGGCTCCCATTCCGGAAGATGTTGCAATTCCGCCGTAACCGTTTTCAAGTGTTGCTAAAGTTCTTTCCAAATCTTCAATTGTTGGATTTCCTAAACGAGTATATACGTACCCTTTCTCTTCTCCGGCAAAAAGTGCCGCACCATGATCGGCATCTTTAAATTTAAAAGTCGATGTTTGATAAATAGGCATTGTTGCACTGCCCATACATTCGTCATGTAATCCGCCATGAACCAATTCAGTATTAAAACCTTTTTTTTCTTTCATTACTATTATTTTATAAATTAATTTTAAAATTGATACCCCAGACATACCCAAAGCTTAGGTGTGAATTTGTTGGAGTATTTATCATAAATTGAATGTGAAATCACTACTTCCAAAGGTCCGATATAACTATCGAAACTATATCCTATGCCCACTCCTGCCTTATATTTATATAAAGTCGGATCAATAATGCTTTTCGAAAAAACCCCAAAACTTGATTTAAAAAGCAAATGATGATTTTTAAAAATATGCCATCTGAGATTGGCGTTAAAAACTATGGCTTGATTTTCTCTAATTTCACTACTGCCGTAGCCTGCAAATCTTATATTATTTAAAAAAGCATAAGAATTCATTCCTCCGATAAAAATCTGTCGAGATTTCGACAAAGTATCCGCATAATTCAGTCCGAGAGCTACTTCAGGATAAAGAAAAACTTTTTCGCCAAGAGGAACAGTTATTGAGTAACTCCCGAAAATCCCTATATTCCAAGGAATTAAAGTCGTACTATAAGGATAATCAAAAAATAATTGAACATTAAAATAATCTCCATTTGTAGGATAGCTCACATTATTAACCCTGTCTTTTGTAATTTCAAGGTAAGCACCGGCAATCATTTCATTTGCACGCGGCAACTCTCCTATAACTATTTCATTATTCCAAGCAAATCTATTATGTAATCCAATCTTAACCAAGTAATGTTCCTTAAAGTAATGTTGATAGAATAAATAATAGTTATTTACCGTAAGTTGGCTTTCCGAAATACGCGATCTGTCATTATTATAACCGAATATTTGGAATGTAGAAAGATTAATATTTGCACCTAATGCGGAATATGCTTCATAATCTTTACTGAAAAGACTTTTGTTCGGAATGTAAACATACTCCAGAACAAGTGATGGATATCTGCTTATTTGTGTTTTTACAACAAACTTTGTTGATTTAAGAAGCAAGTTACGTACAGACATTTTTAATCTGAGACTTGCTTTAAAGTCGGAATCATAACCCGCGCCGATCTGTAAAAATATAGGTTTCTTTTCTTTTACTTTTATATCCAATAAAAATGTTGTGTCTTCCGGCAATAGTTTATAATAAACATACTCATAGTTTAAAGTTCCAATCGTTCTTTTTATTCCATCATTAATTGTTTCCATTGAAACCGGCCGGTCTGCAGGTAACATCAAGTTTTGTTTAAAATAACTCATGCTGGTATTTTCTATGCCGCTAACATTAATGGAAGAAATTTTCTTTTGCGGGTTTGCTAATGAAGCGGCAAAATCGGGATTAATTCTTTCCGGCTGATTATAAGTTGCCAGATATGCCGCTAATGAATCTATTTGTTGTGAAGAGGCAAGCGCCGCATTTTTTCCAATTTGAATAATGGTTTCCACATTAGTAAAAGATGTTGAGGAAAATCCTTCCAAATCAGGCTCTATCAGCACATTACAATACTTCTTCGATTCAATATTTCTTTTGACGTTATTAATCCATAGTAATTGAGAAGCAACATGAACTACAGATTGTAATTTATCCGTACTAAATGCTTCAAAACCTACATTAACACCTATAATGATATCAACGCCTTTATCCTTCAATTCTTTGGTTGGGAAATTATTATAGAACCCTCCGTCGATCAATAGCATTTCATCAATTCTAACGGGAGCAAAAACAGTAGGAACAGCTATTGAAGCTCTGATAGCTTCAGGGAGATAACCGCTATCAAGAATTACATCCTTACCGGCAATAATATCCGAAGCAACACAGAAATAAGGAATTTTCAAATCATTAAAATCACTCATATTCAGCACCGGAGCCAAATATTCATTAAGTAACATCATTAAATTTTGTCCCTTAATCAATCCGCCCGGTAAGTCCGGTTTCATTCGACGGGCAAAAGAAAGTCCCAGCAAATATTTATCATTATCTTCCCTGCTATCGTAAGTAATATAATCGCGGGGAGCCTTGTCGTTCATCAAAATTTTCCAATCGGCATGTTCCAAAATATGTTTGATACTATCCGGAGAATAACCCGCGGCATATAACCCACCGACCAAACTACCCATAGAAGTACCGCAAATGTAATCTATCGGAATTCCTTTTTCTACTAAAACCTGTAATACACCAACATGTGCGAAACCTTTAGCACCTCCGCCGGAAAGAACAACACCAACGGTCGGGCGTTCTTTTTTTTGCGCATGTAAATTCATTATAGAAAAACAAAATATACATACTATGATTATCAGTGTTATTACAATTCTTTTGTACATAAAAATAACAAAGTACAAATTTATTTAATTCATTCGGAAATAAAAGAAAAAATTTAAAAAAAATAGTTAATTAAGATGATTACATAAAAGTATAAAATGTTAATGGCAATTTTAAAATTTTGAAAGATACGAGAACTGCCGTTATTTCGAACAAAATGAGACATTTTATATCCGAAACTCAAAACAGAAACCAAATTAATAATTGTTAATTATCAGTTCTTAACCGTAAAAAGTTTATTTTTGCAAAAAAATCAACAATGTACTCCAAAGAGCAAGTCAAAGAGTTTAGTCGTGAGTTTTGGGATGAATTTAAAAAATATTCTAAAAAGCGGAAGAAAAACAAATGGATAATGCAAGATACGGGAATTAATAAAGTTGCTCTGAAGTTTGATATTGATAATGAAAAAGCACGCGTAGGATTTGATATTCATGCCAACGATCTTGAGAAGAGAATTTATTATTACGAGAAATTTGAAAGTATGAAGTCTATTCTGGAAACGTCTCTCGGTTCCGAAATGATTTGGGAGCTAGAATATCCTGTTACCGATAAGAAACAAATGGCAAAAATTTATATCGAAAAGAAAAATGTAAGTATCTATAAAAAAGAAACATGGAATGATATCTTCGAATTCTTTTTCAAAAATATGAAAATATTAGAGCGTTTGTTTAATGAGTATTACGATTTTATTAAATATGATCCTGATTACGGGACTAATTGATATTATTATCCCGATAAATATATCTTTATCTTTGAATTATTGAATCTTTAAATTTAGTTATATGAAGAAATTATTTTTATTAACAATGACAATCTTAATTATTACATCTTGTAAAACTAAAACACAGGATGAGAATCCATTAATGAAACCTTTTGATACGCCGTTTCAAACTCCACCTTACGATTTAATTAAAGCCGAATATTTTATTCCGGCTTTTGAAGCTGCAATTGAAGCGCATAATATGGAAATTGAGAAAATTGTCAATAGTAAGGAAACTCCCAATTTTGAAAATACCATTTTGGCTTATGATAAATCGGGTGAATTCCTCTCGAGAGTTATGTCGACCTTTTCTCATATAAACGGAAATAATACTAATGATGAATTGCAAAAAATTGATGAATATATGACTCCGATTCGTTCAAAGCACAGCGATGAAATTGCTCTGAATGATGTCTTGTTCAAAAGAATTAAACATGTTTATGATAATCGTTTCGAACAAAACTTAGATAAAAGTCAAATTCGCGTCACGGAAAAATATTATCAAGATTTTGAAAGAAGAGGCGCTAATCTCAATACAGAAGAAAAACAGCAACTGAAAGAGATTAACTCTCAATTATCAAGTTTATATCTTCAATTCAATAAAAATTTATTGACTGAAAACAATAAAACAAAGATTTTTGTACCGAATGAAAGAATACTTGTCGGACTTCCTGATTACGCAGTTGAAGCGGCGGCAATAGCTGCCAAAAACGACGGGCATGAAGGCGAATTTATGTTTACAACTAAAAATCCGTCTATGTTACCCGTTTTGCAATATGCGGAAAATAGAGATTTGAGAAAGAAAATATATAAGGCTTATTATATGCGTTGCAATAATAATGATGAAAACGATAACAAGGAAATTATAGATAAAATTACAAATTTACGTTTACGAAAAGCTAATTTGTTAGGTTACGAAACTTTTGCACACTATCAAATTGCCGTAAATATGGCTGAAAACCCGGAAACGGTTTATGAATTCATAATGGATATTTGGAGCCATTGTCTCGGAAAAGCAAAGGAAGAATTAACTGAAATGCAATTACTTGCAAATAATGACAATGTTAAGATTGAGGCTTGGGATTGGTGGTATTATGCTGAAAAGGTTCGTAAGGCAAAATATGATCTTGATCAAAATGAGATTAAACCATATTTCAGTGTTAAAAATGTTCGTGACGGAATGTTTTACCTCAGCAATAAACTTTACGGCATTACTTTCCGTAAACTTGATAATGTACAAACATATCTTCCTGATGTTGAAGTTTTCGAGGCTCTTGAAGCTAATGGCAATCATATCGGGATTTTATACCTTGATTATTTTCCGAGAACCGGAAAAAGACAGGGTGCTTGGTGTTCAATTATGAGAAGCGGCGGCTTCGATTCAAAGGGTAACAGAACTTATCCTTTAGTTACTATCTCTTGTAATTTTACTCCTCCGGGAGAAGATACTCCGGCTCTTTTAACCTTCGATGAAACAGAAACTTTATTCCATGAATTCGGTCACGCTTTACATCGTTTGTTTCAATTCGGAAAATACTCACGCACTACAGGTAGTATGCCTAGAGATATGGTTGAATTACCATCACAAATTATGGAAAATTGGTGCAGCGAACCGGAAATGCTGAAAGTTTACGCTCGTCACTATCAAACTAATGAAATAATTCCGGATGAACTTATCGCAAAACTCAATAATAGCGGTAATTTTAATGCCGGTTTTGCAATTACCGAACGTCTTGCCGCAACAATTCTTGATCTTGATTATCAAAGTATAAGAAAAGAACAAGCTATTGATATTTTAAAATTCGAAAGAGAATCAATGACAAGAATCGGTCTTTTACATGAAATATTACCTCGTTACCGTTCGACATATTTCAGGCATATTTTTGCAAGCGACGGATACTCTGCCGGTTATTATGTTTACACTTGGGCCGAAATTCTTGACAAGGATGCGTATAATGCTTATGTTGAGTCCGGGGATCTTTACAATCAGGATTTAGCAAGTAAATTCAGAAAATATATTCTTACCGAAATAGGTGAAGACGAACCGTTAACTCAGTATATACGTTTCAGAGGAGCTCCTCCATCAAACGAACCGTTTATGAAATCGAAAGGATATTTTAATTGATATAAAAATAATATAATCAAAAAATTAATGAAAATCTGAATTTGTGAAATGCGTCTCAATTTAGAGAAAACAGAGGAAAACTAAGTATATCACAATCATTGACCTTTTTCTCTAAATCTATATAACGACACAAAATTCAAAAATCAAAACTTTAAACCTGAATAAAAAATATGAAACATATAACAATTAAATGCGAGAATAATAATGTGACGAAGGATTATATTGTAGGTGCTGAATTACAATATATTGCCGAAGATTTGGGTATTCATATTAAAGGCGGAATTTTTGGTGCTTACGTAAATAATAAGCAACGCGAAATGAATTATTCAATTATTAAACCGGCGAATATCAGGTTTTTCGGAATGGAAACTATTGACGGGCAACGAACTTACTCTCGAACACTTTTTTTCGTTCTATACAAAGCCGTTTACGATCTTTATGGAAAATATAAAGTTACTTTAGAAAATTCTGTTTATTCGGGTTATTATTATACAATAAAAAATGGACGCAATCCTTTAATGCCCGACGATATTAAAGCTATAAAAAATCGAATGAAAGAAATAATTCTTAAAAATCATCCGATTATCAGAAAAGAATTACCTACTCAACAAGCAATAAAATTATTTGAACGACAAGGATTGCATCCTAAAACAAAACTTCTAAAAACGCGCGGACATCTTTATACGTCTGTGTATTATCTTGATAATGTTGTAGATTATTATTTCGGATATCTTGCTCCATCAACCGGTTATTTAAATTTATTTGATTTGACGCCATACAAAAGAGGCGTAATTTTATCTATTCCGGATCCGGCAACTAATTTTACGACCGTCAAACAGTTCGTTAACCAAGATAAAATGTTAAGTAATTTTGCAGCCTGCAATCGCTGGCAAGAAATGCTTAAGATTGAAAATATCGGAGATCTTAATGAAAAAGTTAATGCAGGAGAAATCAGCGATCTTATTAAAATTGCCGAAGCAGGGCAAGAAGTAAAAATTCACGAAGCTGCACAAAAAATAAAAAAACAGAATAAAAGGTTGAGAATCATTTTGATTGCAGGACCTTCTTCTTCCGGAAAAACAACTTCGGCACAAAGACTTGGAATACATCTTAATTTGTTCGGTATTAAAAGTGTAAAAATCTCTCTCGACGATTATTTCGTTGACAGAGAATTAACTCCTCGCGATAAGCATGGAGATTATGATTTTGAGGCTCTTGAAGCTCTTGACATCAAGTTTTTTAATGAACAATTGCTTGATTTGCTTGCAGGAAAAGAGATTGAAATTCCCAAATTCGATTTCATTACCGGAAAACGTGTTTTCGATGGTACCAAACTGAAAATAGGCAAACGCGATATGATTATTATCGAAGGTATTCACGGATTAAACCCGATGTTAACTCCTTACATAGATAACAAGTATATTTTTAAAATGTATGTTTCGGCATTGACAACTATTTCCATTGATGGGCATAATATTATCCCGACAACGGATAATCGTTTGATTAGAAGGATTGTTCGCGATAATCTTTTCCGCGGATACTCCGCAACCGATACTATCAGACGTTGGGAAAAGGTTAGAGATGGAGAGGATAAATATATTTTCCCTTATCAGGAAAATGCAGATTATATGTTTAATTCGGCTTTGATTTATGAATTGGGAGTTTTCAAACCTTACATCATGCCGGTTCTGGCCAAGGTTTATGAAAATACACCCGAATATTCAGAAGCCCAGAGATTAATAAAATTTATCAGTTATTTCGAAAGTATAGATTCCAAGGAAATTCCACCTACATCTTTGATGAAGGAATTTCTTGGCGGAAGTAGTTTTAAATATTAATGTAAAAGACAGAATATTAATTTTTCACTTTTAATTATTTATAAAATATGACTAGCAGAACTAAAAAGATTTTATGGATTTTCATTGCCGTTGTGGTACTGGGATTAGGAATTTTCATTTATGTTAAATTCTATTTTGTATTTGCCGTGGGAGTAAAATCGGGACAACTAAATTATGTTACACAGAAAGGTTATATCTTTAAGACCTATGAAGGTAAATTGATACAATCAGGATTTCGGTCTAAAACACCAGGAGCATTAAGTTCCAATGAATTTGAATTTTCAATAACCAATAATGAAGTAGCTCAAAAGCTAATGCTTTCGGGCGGTCATGAAGTTGACCTTCATTATAAAGAATACCTTGGAGCCTTACCGTGGCGGGGGTACAGCAAATATGTTGTTGACAGCATTATCAGCATAAAAGAACCTGTACCGATCAATGAAAATTCACTACCATACGAAGAGTAATACGGATAAGAAATTAAGGATTAAGAAAATATTGACCGTTATTTCGAATGAAATTAGAAATTCTCAAATAACAACGGGTATTGTTTAGATTTCTAATTTCATTCTGTATGATGTTTATAATCTTTATGCTATAAACTATATTTACTTTTGTAAGGTGAATTTTATTTGCATTCCGAATCTAACTTTTACTTTTTGGCCTCTTTGTTCGCCGGGTTTCCATTTAGGCATATTTTCAACGACTCTCACCGCTTCTTCGTCACAACCGCCGCCTATTCCGCGTAAAACCTCAACATTACTAATTGATCCGTCAGGCATTACAACAAAAGTTACATAAACAATCCCTTGTATTCCGGACTCCTTAGCCATCTTCGGATATTTGACATTATCTCGTAAATACGTTAATCTACCGACATCGCCACCAGGAAATTCAGGGTCGGATTCTACAACAGTATATTCAATATCATCATCAATAGTTTCACCACCAATATCCGGTATAAAAAAATCAAAGTCAGGTTCAAGATCAAAATGTTCAGCAATGATAATTACATCTTCATCAACATAATCATTGTTTTTTACAATATTTAACAAAGTGCCGGAAATAGGAGCCAGTTTCGGAGGCGGCGGTTTAACTTCATGTTTGCTTTGAATAGCAACTTCAATAAAGTCCTCAGTATAATCTCTGATTGTTTTTTCAACTTTATTAATGTCATATTTTTTCCATTCAAACGCAAACAAACAGGTTACCAAAGCAACAATTAATCCTATTTCAAGGAAATAGACTTTTTTACTGTCAATATCAGATTTTTTGTTTTTTCTCTTATTCATGACAACCTCCTGTTTTAAATGATTAATTTATTTTAAAACGACAAAATATGTGAAAATAGTATAATAATTATGATATAATTGAAAAGAAAATTAAAATGACATCTAATTTTTAATTCTCTAAATCCATCCTTTCAATTTATAGTATATCAATGCGAAATATTCTCTATAACAAGTAATTTCAAGTTTCAGATAGTTCCAAAAAGTATATCTAATATTTGTATTATTAACTTTAGGAATATATCTGCTTCCAAGCAAATCCTGATCTTCCAAAGAGAGATTGAAATTTATTACGGCAGCAAAAGCGGCTTCTCCCCTAACGTTTGTAAAATCCAATTTGTTGAAACAT
The DNA here is from genome assembly GCA_031276035.1 of Bacteroidales bacterium. Classification (NCBI taxonomy): domain Bacteria; kingdom Pseudomonadati; phylum Bacteroidota; class Bacteroidia; order Bacteroidales; species Bacteroidales bacterium. The sequence continues at coordinate 269,557 of JAISNV010000001.1, forward strand.
TTTACAGTTCGGGTAAGATGTTCGGGAGATGTAATTATCAGCAAATTATCACTTGTAAGTTGCGAATATTCATTTTTTAGACTTAATATTTGAGCACGTGTATTTGTTCCTTCGGTAAAAAATAAAATACTGTCTGCATTTATTCCTTTCATAATTAATTCCTCCGCCATTCTCGTTTGGCTTATCGAATCTTCCGGATGGAGAATAATAACAGGAACCCTATAATAATTCGCATATTCCGCGGTATAATACAATCGCATCAAATTATCTTCCGAAGGCATACTACCACCGCCAAGCATTACAATATATTCCGGAACAAAAATTTCTTCAGATTTATTCGGGTCCGTACCGAGGGCGTAATGCATGTAGAACGGTGCCGGAGTTAATCCGAGTATTAAAAAAATAAGAAATAAAACTCCAAAAACAGAACTTATTATCATGCACGTTTTTAAAATCTTTCTTCCGAACTTCCTCATCATGAAAATTTTATTTCTGTTCCGCAACCTTACTAAGATTATCGCCTTCCAAGCGATAGACTGTCCATTCATTCATCGGCTTCGCGCCCATAGATAAATAAAAATCAATGCTTGGTTTATTCCAATCCAGACAAATCCATTCGTAACGAGGGCAATTTCTTTCCTTTGCTATTTTTGCAAGTTCCACAAGTAAAGCTTTTCCAAAACCTTTTCCGCGGTATTCCGGCCATACAAAAAGATCTTCTAAATACAATCCTGCTTTACCTGTAAAAGTAGAGAAATTATGAAAAAACAGAGCAAACCCGACAGGAATATTGTTCCATTCGGCAATTATAACTTCTGCTTGTTTCTTTTGAAATAGAGATTCTTTTAATATTTCTTCTGTTGCAACAACTTCATTAAGCAACTTTTCATATTCGGCAATGCCTTTTATAAACTTTAGAATTAATGCAGTATCATTAATAGTTGCAAATCTTATCTTTAAATCTTGTTCTATCATAAAAACCTAACTGCTGACCATATATGCGCGTGCATTGGCAAAATTCTTATTTTTCAAATCTTTTTCATCAATAAGAAAATAAAGAATACCAACGTCCATAAAATTAAGGGCGAAATCATTACCTTCATCCGAATCAAGCTGAAAAAGCAATTCCCAACCTTTTACAGGTTTTTCAAAATTCTCGTAAAGCATATGATAAGGTTTTCCGAGCAATTTATGACCTTCTTCTCCGGGTTGGTCGAATGAACTAAAAGACAATTCTCTCTCATCAATAAAGAAATCAACATCCTCTTTATTAATCATTAGAGGAATTAAATCCTTTTCTGACCCATCGAAATAAAAGACTTTAGCAGATTTTTCCGGCCATAATCCTGTTCCGCCGCCGGGCTGACAATCATAATAGCCCAAATAATAATCAATATCCGCAAAGAAATACAAGAATCCGGTTTTCGGCAGCCTGTTGTCGGTATCATAAGGAGCAACATCCCTACAATTAATTTGGCAAATAAAATTTAACGGGAATACATTTCCGCTGTCATTTCCAATCGGATGATCAATGTGTTCTGGTAAATCCGGAGGTCCCCACATTTTACTTCTTCCTATTGCAATAGGATTTTCAGGTTTGTTTGAAGTAATGAGTATCTCATTCATAATTAAACATTTGTTTTGGTTTAGTACATGTGATTTAATAATAAATAATCGTTATATAAATACATCGCACCACAAAAATGTTTCTCAAATTTGTGGCAAATGTAGTGAAAATAATTATACTTTTATTTATAAAGATCATATAAATAATTTTACATCTTAAAATAAACTTTAAATATTCAGATATTAATAGTTAAATTTGCCATATATTTCCATTGCAAATATATAAACTTTTTATTAATTTATTTGAATATCTTCAATAATATTTGTTACAAAAAAAAATGAAGAATAAAATCATCGTCTATCAGTTGTTGCCACGGTTATTCAGCAACATTAACGACACCAATAAACCTTGGGGTGGTATTGAAGAAAACGGCTGCGGAAAACTTAATGAATTTAAAGATACTGCAATTGAGTCATTGAAAAAACTAGGAATTAATTGTATTTGGTTAACAGGTATTATAAGACATGCAACTACAACTGATTATTCGCAATATAAAATTACGAAAGACAATCCGTTAATTGTAAAAGGCAGAGCCGGCTCACCGTATGCAATCACGGATTATTTTGATATTGATCCCGACTTGGCAATTAATGTTGATAACAGGATGAATGAATTTGTTGAACTCGTTGAAAGAATCCATAAGCATGATATTAAAGTTATAATTGATTTTGTACCTAATCATGTTGCACGCAATTATAATACTTCCCCAAATTACGGCAAGAATTATATCTCCAAAACAAGACATCTTCTCGGTGCCAATGAAGATAATTCAAAAATATTTGAAATAAATAATAATTTTTATTATTTACCGGGCGAAGTTTTTGAAGTTCCACAGGAAGCTTATGATAAACTCACAAATTTTATGTCTCGCGACGAAATTTCTGAATATTCCGAATTTCCGGCTAAAGCTACGGGAAACGATTGTTTCTCGGCAAAACCTTCAATTAACGATTGGTATGAAACCGTTAAACTTAATTACGGAATAGATTATAGGTATAATAGTGAATTTTTTGATCCGATTCCTAATACTTGGCTGTGTATGAATGATATTTTAAATTTCTGGGCAGAGAAAGGTGTTGACGGATTTAGATGTGATATGGCCGAAATGGTTCCGTATCAGTATTGGAAATGGCAGATACATCAAATCAAATCGAAATATCCTGAAATGATTTTTATTGCGGAAATTTATAAACGGAATTTATATGATTTATTCTTGAATGAAGCAAAGTTCGATTTCCTTTATGATAAGGTGGATATGTATGATGGTTTGAAGGATATAATTACAGGAAAAAGTAAAGTCAATAAAATTACCGAAAGTTGGCAAAGAACAAATGATTTTAATAATAAAATGCTTCGTTTCATGGAAAATCATGATGAGCAACGCATTGCTTCAAATTTCTTTTCCGGCGATCCTTTTAAAGCTTTGCCTGCTTGCATTGTTTCGGCATTTTTACATAACGGACCTTTCATGATTTACAATTGTCAAGAGCTGGGAGAAAAAGCCAAAGATATTTCCGGATTCAGCGGTGATGACGGCAGAACAACAATTTTCGATTATTGGTCGATGGATTGTCAGCGAAGATGGAATAATGAAGGCAGGTTTGATGAAGAAAAGCTTACAGAAAAGGAAATATCTCTTCGGAATAAATATTCGATGATTCTTAATGAAGCGGTTTCGGAAATTGTTATTTCGCAAGGAAAATTATATGACCTTATGTGGGTCAATCAACATCTTATCGATTTAAACTGTTACGCATTTATTAAAACTTATGAAAACCGGCATGTAATTTATGTGGTTAATTTTAACGAAAGTTCTATAGAAATTGAACTTATATTAAATTCACATGTGTTTGATTTTCTCGGCTTACAAATTGAAGAAAAGATTCTTAATATCAAAATTCCCGGATATTGGTACCAGAAATCAGAAATTAAATAAGGTGTTTTGAGATTCTGATTTAGAATTCTGAGTTTTAAACTCTTTCATACTTTTTCCTATCTTTGCATAATCAAAATTAATTTCTATGGAAAATTTTAAAATAGGGAAAGAATTTTCATCAAAAGTAATTGTAAATAAAGATAATGTCGCATCATCGCCTTATATGGGTTCGGGAGATATTGATGTGTTTGCCACTCCTGCAATGGTTGCCCTTATGGAGAATGCCGCAATGTTATGTGTTGCGGATGATTTACCCGACGGTTACTCAACTGTCGGAATTAATATCAATACTACTCACGAAAAAGCCACTCCTATCGGCAATATTGTAACAGCAACAGCAATACTTACGGAAATTAACGGCAGAAAAATATCTTTCAAAATTATCGCATTCGACAGCAACGGAAAAATAGGAGAAGGTTCGCATCAAAGATTTATAATCGACAAGAAAAAATTTATTGCAAAACTGACGGTTTAGTAATTACTGTCTTGATGTTATTCAAAATGGCAATAGCCAGAAATTATCCATAATTTTACGGATTAGATTTTCTAACTCCTTTGCTCCATTGAACAAGTCCGTTTATAGAATTCAACAAATAAACAATCCACATTGTACTTATCACAAGAGCATTAGGTTCACCTCTGAAATATGCCATAAGCCACATTGTTATTGTTGCAACATTTACAACAATCCACAAATACCACTGTTCAGAATATGTATTTACCATCAATAACATTGCTATTACGGAAAGAACTGTAGTTAACGAGTCAAGGTATGGTGCGGGGTCATTAAAATATGCCAATATTTGCGCTCCGATAAGCACCAGTACTAATGATGCTATAAACATTATAACTCTATGCTCGTCGCTAAGTCGCCGCGATTTTACTTCGGTTTTACTTCCTTCCTTCAATCTTTTTCTCCACAAAGCAAAACCGATAAATTGCATGGGAACATAATACAAAGCATTCAAGGCAACTTCGCCCCAATAACCTACGCCCCAAGAAAGGTATGCATACAAACTTACCTGTATTAATCCGAAAACATAATTGGAAATATGTTTTTTAGCAACTAAAACTACGCATAAGACTCCGGATACTGCAGCAATAATAGATAATAACTTAACTTCACCGGTGATAATTGCAACAATGACATTTAATGTGATAATACTTATAAGCAAAAACCATTCGTAAGGAGTGAAGAATTTGATTGCTTTCATAAAAATATTTTTTTCTTTAGTCATACTATTTTGTCTAATTCTAAAGTTTATTATCTTTTATGCTTTTCGGTAATGACTTGTAAACCAAATCATAAGAATGATCTATTAGTTCTTTTATCAGATCATTGGAAAGACTTCCCGACAAGGAAACCGAATTCCAATGTTTTTTATTCATATGGTATCCGGGAGTTATTTCATGATAACGCTCGCGCAACTCCATTGCCCAATCAGGATCACACTTTAAATTAAATAAAGGTTTCTCCAATGCAAGCATTGCAAATATTTTATTTCCTACTCTAAAAACAAGAGTATCATCATCAAAAGGCATTGCTTCGTCTGTTAATGGTTTCGAAAGACAATACTCTCTAATTTCTTCGATATTCATGATGCAAAGATAATCTTTTTGATGTGATAATTTAATAATATGGCAACTTGATAACCGGTATATTTACAGCCTGTTATTATTTTAAAAGTATAAAAATAACGAAATATTTTCGGGTTTTCCGTATTTTAATAAACAGTACCTCATCCAAAGTTTTTAAAAACTTAAATAAATCCGCAGAATCTAAATTCATCCGTTCAATCCGCCTTGTAAAAACAAGTTTCTGAAACTATATAATTATCTATCGGAATTTAAGATTCAAGCCCAAGTTATTTTTCAGTTTTAGATCAAAACAATATTTACGGCATTCATACCCTTAGTGCCTTTTTCTAACGTGAAAGTAACAACATTTCCTTCAAGAATATTTTCCGGTGCATTACTAACATGAAAGAAATATTTTTCCGTGCTTGCTAAGTCTTTGATAAATCCATATCCTTTCGATTCATTGAAGTGTTCTACACGGCCTTTTAAAACAAGTGTTTCTTCTTTTTCTTTTTTCGGAACAGAAATAATAATATCTTCCTGTTCAATAACTTCCTTGTTTTGCATATCGGGTGGAACTGATGTAATATTTCCGTGTTCATCAACATAAGCAATCATATCATCAAAACCCGACTTTCCCGTTGATTTTCTTTCTTCTTTCCTTTTCTGTTTATCTAATTTCTTCTGCTGTTTTTTCTTTTCGTTTTCTCTTTTATTAAATGATATTGCCATATATATGATTTTAAGTTAATTATGAATATTATTCTTACGCTATTGTCATTGCGGAATTTATTTCTATTCCAATAAGTTTTTGTATGCCGTTAACCAATTTTCTTTCCTCTTGTGAGCAAAAAGATAATGCTCGGCCCGAATGCCCTGCTCTTCCGGTACGTCCTATTCGATGCACGTATGTTTCGGGCACTTCCGGCAAGTCGAAATTAATTACTAAAGGTAATTCATTGATGTCAATCCCGCGTGACGCTATGTCTGTTGCCACAATTACTCGTGTTTTTCCCGACTTGAAATTGGATAATGCTGTTTGACGGGAAGTTTGACTTTTGTTTCCATGTAGAGCCTCGCTCTCTATGCCTGCTTTTATAAGTTTTCGTACAATATTGTTGGCATTATGCTTTGTGCGTGAAAAAACTAATACTGATTGATTCTTTTCTTCTTTGAGAATAGAAATCAATAGATTATTTTTGTCTTTTTTCTCTACATAATATATTAATTGTTTGATTTTCTCCGTGGTAGTTTCTTGTGTTGAAATATTAACTCTCACAGGATTTTTTAATATCTTACCTGTTAATGAAATAATTGATGAAGGCATCGTAGCTGAGAACAATAAAGTTTGTCTGTTTTCAGGAACTTTTAATATAATGCGTTTAATATCATTAATGAAACCCATATCAAGCATTCGATCCGCTTCATCCAATACCAAATAACGTATATTATTTAATTTTACATAACCCTGATTCATTAAGTCAAGTAAGCGCCCCGGAGTTGCTATAAGTATATCAATACCTTTTTTCAACATTTTATTCTGAGGTTCCTGCCGTACTCCGCCGAATATCACTCCGTGTCTGACTCCGGTGTATTTTGCATAATCATTAATACAGTCGCTTATCTGCAAGGCAAGTTCTCTGGTTGGGGTTAGTATTAAGGCTTTAATTTTACGAGACTCTTTCTGAATCTTTTCCAGTTGCAATAATTGGATAATCGGTATTGCAAACGATGCGGTTTTTCCTGTTCCTGTTTGCGCACATCCAATGATATCTCTTCCTGAAAGCACTACTGGTATCGCTTTCTCTTGTATTTCAGTAGGTTTTTCATAACCCTGATCTTCAACCGCTTTTAATATTTGCGGAATTATATTTAACTCTTTAAATGTCATAATTCTTTATTAATTGCTTATTCGGTTACAATTCTGTAAAATCCATTTCAAAAACAGTTCTCTTTATATTAATAATTACAATATAAGATAATTCGAATATAAAAACCTACTTTTTATTGTTTCAATATGAAACAACAAAAAGTTTAAACTTTTAAATAATATTAAGAGAATAAATACTAAAGGAAGGAATTCGTTTGTAATATTTTTTTGAAAAAGACTATTAATGGAAATTAAATTTATGATTGAATGTACTGATAAAGCTGTTCCGACACTATTTTTTATAAAAAAGAGGTGTTCTAAAAACCATTCAGCATTTAGAACGCCTTTTTTATTAAATATTCAAAGTATTAATAACGTCTAGGATTGTTATTTCCTCTGTTATCTCTATTATTGTCGCGTCTTCCTCTGAAAGATGATTGTTCTTCTCTCGGACGAGCAACATTAACCGAAATGACTTTATTGTCATATGTAGCTCCATTGAGTTCATCAATAGCCTTTTTTCCTTCAGCCTCATTCGGCATTTCAACAAAACCAAATCCTCTTGATCTGCCTGTTTCTCTGTCTGTTATTACTTTTGCTGAAGAAATTTCTCCATACTCTGAAAATAGTTCGTTTAAGTCGTTATCATTAATAGCATAACTTAAACCTGAAATGTAAATGTTCATTAATTTTTTTTAAAATAAATACTAAGTTTGATTGAGGTGGAAAAATTAAAAGGAGAGACTACCATATTAAAAAATGAAGAGCTATACTATAAAAATTCGAACTCAATTTCAGCTGCAAAGATAATATAAATAATTGATAACGGATAATTTTTATTTTCGGTTTATTCAAATATAGAGAAATATCATTCTCCGATAATCTTAATCAATGCCCGTTTTCTTCTTTTTCCGTCGAACTCGAAATAGAAGATTTGCTCCCAAGGACCGAAATCCAGTCTGCCGCCGGTAATTGCAACAACTGTTTCTCTTCCCATTACCGTTCGTTTAAGATGAGCATCGGCATTATCTTCAAAACCGTTATGACGATATTGATTGTAAGGCTTTTCAGGAGCAAGCTTTTCCAACCAAACTTCATAATCATGATGCAAACCGCTTTCATCATCATTAATAAAAACACTGGCAGTAATATGCATCGCATTAATTAATACCAATCCTTCATTAATACCCGACTCATCAATTGTTTTCTGCACTTCGGCCGTAATGTTAACCAATCCTCTTCGAGCAGGAATATTAAAATAAAGTTCTTTGCGATACGATTTCATAATATATTAATTAAAGTTTAATTATTTTGATTTTTTTCTTCAATTTTCAGATCTCAAAACAGCTTTATCTGCCGCATTTTATTATCATTCCGAATTGCATCCTCAATTTCATTATGCCTATAAAGCAAATTATATTTTTTACATAAAGATTTAAGTTCATTCCAAAGATAATCACTATCAGGAGATGCGCACCAGTAACTCGAACCGTAAGTTTTTATGTATTTCTCCTTGATGCCCGGAAACTTTTCATCTAATCTATCATAAAAATATTTCCTTTGATTTTGCCTTAGTGAAACCGCAAGAGTAGGATAAGAGAATATCCATTTTGCTCCGGCACCGGCTGCCAACTCAACTATTTGCGAGATATTTTTTATGTTATCATTAATAAAAGGAAGAACAGGCATTAGCCCGATTCCGCAAGAAATATTTTCTTTCGATAAATACTCCAAAGCTTTTAATCTTTCCGATGTTGAACAAACATTTGGTTCTACCTTTTTACATATTTCATCATCGGCGGTTGTAACAGTAAAATTAACAACGGCCGGATTATGTTCTTGAATTGCATTTAGAATATCGGCATCACGGGTAACAAGATCGGATTTAGTAAGTATATTTATTCCGAAATTATATTTATTGATAAGATGCAATGCACTGCGGGTAAGTTCTTCTTTCTTTTCGAAAGGATTGTACGGATCACTCATGGCGCCCGTCATAATAATTCCTTTTCTTCTTTTCGACTTTAATTCATTTTCAATAATTACAAGTGCGTTTTCTTTAGCTTTCACAGTATCGAAATCGGGAATATTATAACACTCGCTTCTGCTGTCACAATATATGCAACCATGGCAACATCCTCTATAAATATTCATATTGAAATTAGCCCCGAACCAACCTTTCTCGGTGTATGACGAAACAATCTTTTTTGCAGGTACCGTTTGCATGTTGCAAAGATAAGATTAAATTGACAATTGCTAATAATTTGAAGATTTGAAATATCAATTATGAATATTCCGCAATCTCGCTTATACACAAGTTTCAATAGAGTAAAATTGTTTTCGGTATCTAAATTATATGCTTTCAAAATAAACGATTTTCAACTCTTAATTATCAATTAATAATCTATCTTTGCAGATTTTAAAATTCAAATATAATGAAAAAACAAGTATCTGTTTTTCAGTCGGATAAACCTTTTTCTAAAAATTGGTTGAAATCATACGCTCTTCTTGTTGCCGGAACTCTTATTTTAGCAATAGGATATGCATGTTTTATGACACCGTATAAAATAACTCCAGGAGGAATTTACGGTATTTCAATTGTTTTACATTATAAATTCGGATTTCCCGTAGGTATGGCGGCTTTGTGTTTTAACTTACCGCTAACCTTACTGGGAATGAAATTATTAGGTTCCCGTTTCGGAGTAAAGACAATTGTCGGATTTTGTTTAACGGCATTTTTTACCGATGGAGTAACATGGCTTTTCGGCGACGATCCGCTGCAATTGGGTAATGATGTCATTCTTGCCAGCGCATTCGGCGGAGTTGTTTTGGGAATAGGCATCGGATTAATCTTCAAAGCCAAAGCTTCGAGCGGAGGTACCGACGTAATTGCTTCCATATTATCAAAATACACAAAAATTCCTTTAGGACAACAACTCATGATTATAGATTCTTGTATTGTAATACTCGGTTTTCTCGCTTTTAATGATTGGAAAATACCCTTATATTCCTGGACTACCATTTTTATTATGGGAAGAGTTATTGATATGGTAATGAAGGGTTTCAGCGACGATAAAACTGTATATATTATTTCGGATAAATACGATGAAATAAGAAATCTCATCATAAATGATTTGAGCAAGGGCGGAACAGCAATTTATGCAAAAGGACTTTATACGGAGCAAGAGAAAAAGATTATTTTTACCGTGGTAAACCGTCGTTTCCTCCCCTACTTACAAGAAAGTGTTTTCAAAGTAGATCCTCAGGCTTTTGTAACAATCCTGGATGCCCACGAAATAATCGGAAACGGCTTTAAATCAATTGACAATAATAATTGAGAACGGCTTAAAAGTTTAAGATTGAGAATTATCATCTCAATCTTTTACCTTTCTTATCATTCCAATTCAGAAATTGAAATCCGTAAGTCCATTCAATATAATCAATAGAGCCGAAGTGTACTTTCATACATACACCGGCAGAGTGGTTTCTTTCTTTGCCGAATTGATATTTTACTCCTATTCTTTCGTAATACGGAAGAAAATAGTCGAAATTTTTGTAAGTATATAAAGCAAATGCAAAATGAACGACAAACCTGTTATATAAAATATCAAATGAAACAAATGCAGCCGTATTAAAACCTTTCCAGGCTTCACGCTCTTCTTCCGGGAGCATCATTGGGATTTCGAAACTATACATAAGATCTATTCCCGCTCCATAACGGCATTTCGGGTGAAACATTCTGGCATAACCTATTTGTAACGTACTTGCGAAATATGTATCCACAACACCGCCTTTTCTTGATTCTAAAAATCCGGGCCCAATATTTACGTAAAAAGAATTTTTCGGATAGAATATCTGCTTAATATCAAATTCTCTATTAATCTCCTTTCTTCCGTTTAAATGATATCTATATCCTACTTGTAAGGAAGCGCCGTTAGCACCTCTATTCGGTAATTTAACCGCACCGTTTGACGAATGCGATAAAACAATCGCACATGTTATATCCGAATTGGGTGACACTTTAAAATACGACCCGAGTTCAATGTGAATATGACAATTTAGCGCCGTACCTATGTAAATATTACCCGGATTTGTTATTTCATCGAAAACATTTGTCCAATATGATAATCCGAATCCCATTTTGTAAATAAGTCCGAATTTCTCTTGCTGTAAAAATCTTCCGTTAATATATCCGAATAAAGCGAATCGATGCTGATAAAGTTCAAAATCCGAAGTTCCGAATTTAAGAGTTACTCCGTAATCCGGACAATTGAAATACTTTTCCCAATCTTTTTCTCCGGTTGTTTGTTTTCCGAAACTTATCGCAACATTATAACCCGAGTAATGAATCAGATTTGATGCATCTTCTTCCGTGCCTATCAATCTTCCGTAGCTTATCGCCGGTTCAATATAAAAATCTTTGGATTTCCATTTGTCCTGAGCATCCAGATTATTGTTTAGAATACAAAAGACAAAAAGAAATATAGCGCATAATAATTTAAATCTATTCAATATCAATAAAATTTTAAGACGCAAAAATAGTCAAGAAATAACAATTAATAATCAATAATTAGTATTTTTTGGATAGTTAATATAATTCTCAATTGCTAATTATATATCTATTAGGATAAAAGAAAATATTTTTCTCAAAATCTTTTGCAAATAAAAAAAAGTATTATCTTTGCAGTCTTAAAAAAGAAAAGGATGGCGTCGTAGCTCAGTTGGTAGAGCAGAGGACTGAAAATCCTTGTGTCGTTGGTTCAATTCCAACCGATGCCACATAATTAAAAGAGAGTTACAAAAATGTAGCTCTCTTTTTTGTTTAGTTTATTGTTGATTTTACACGGTTTTAGACAGGTTGTGTAAACCAGGATGTAAACCATGAATGTAACAATTGATGTTATTTGCTACAAATCTAAAGTGCTGGCAAACAGCGAATCACCCTTGATGCTTAAATTACAAAAGACGGTAAACGCAAATATTCTAGCATCGGAATCTCTACTAATCCCATTTATTGGGATTTTCAGAAAAACAAACCTAAGCGGAATTGTCCTAACAAGAATCAGATTGAGCGTATTATTTCCGCAAAAATTGCAGATTGTCGGGAACAGGTTCTTGATTTAAAAGCCGAAAATAAAGAATTTACGGCGAAATCTCTTATTGATAAAATTAATAGTCCAATACAATCAAAAACAGTTGGAGACTTATTTCTTTCACAAATCAAATTACTTAAAATGCAAAAAAGAACAGGTTATTCTTTATCTCATTTAGAAGTATATAACTCACTAATGAAATTTAATGGGCATTTGGATATATACTTTTCTAATATTGATATTACTTGGCTTAAATCTTATGAAGAGCAATAGCAATTAAAAAACCTGACACAAAAAACAGAAGTAAAGGAGTGGTTACAGCCGTTAACAATGCATTTTCCGAAAATACATGGTACAGCGCATTAGATATAAATAATGGTTTGAAGAAAATTTATACAGATTTTGGATTATCAATAGACGGTAGAGGCATCGCTTCAAAGATTACTCTTTATTTTGATGCTAAAGTTGACAATAAAGAGAATAAAAAAGGTTGGATGTTGAATAAGAAGATTAATTAACTCCTGACGTAATTTATAAAATTATTGTTTTTAATACCCTTGTAAAAAATGCGTCAGCCAAAAATTGATGTTATTTTTAGTAAATTGAAAATGTTTTATTATTTTTGAAATTAGCCCCGTTTTGGGGCTTTTTGTTTGTAAGATAAATACAATTAAAAAGTTATTGACAATTTATTACTAATTGTATTCTTTTTTAGATTAATTGGTATTTTTGCACATATTATTTAAACTATAATTATTAACAGGAGAAACATAAAAAATAAAATTGAAAAAAGATGGAATCTTCAAATAAAAAAGGGGATAGATTAGAAAATCAAGTTTATGATTTAATTTTAAAGTTATTGGATGAAGATAATTTCATTGCACCAAAAAAGCAAAGTAAAGTTTTTAAGAAAAAAGGATATTATAGTTCGAAAAGAAAAGGTGACATTATTTTTGATGTTACAATAGAAACAACTCTTCCCAATGCAGATAAATACTCTATCCTAATTGTAATTGAATGTAAAAACTTGGGACGAAAGGTAGAAGTGAGCGATATTGAAGAATTTAGTAAAAAGTTAAGCCAAATCGGAGAACATAATACAAAAGGAATCGTAATATCAACAAATACTTTTCAGAAATCTGCATATGATTTTGCAAAATCGGAAAACATTGGACTTGCAAGAATTAATTCTTCTGATGAAATTCAGTGGATAAACTATAGAAAGGATAATTCACAAAATATAAATGATATTTTAAATGAAGAGGAAAAGGAATTTACAGATGAGTTCTGTAATCAAAATTCTTTTGTTGCAACTTTAAATTTTAATAAACTTATGAGTATTGCTGATTTATTAATAGAACTTTCTGTCATTGACAGGTTTATAAACGGCAAAGATTTAATAAAAATTCCATATATATCCCATGATAAATTAAACAGTATCGTAAATAAGTTATATAATTATAATTTATATAATGATTATGCATTAAATTTTGATAAATTAACGTCCTTTCTGGAACCACTTTATAATGTAACATTTAAGTATGATACTTTGGAAGAAGAAAATTATCTTGGTAAAATAGAATTCAATCCATTATGTATAAAGATATCTAAAAATGCTAGAATTGATAATAATAGATGGCGTTTCACTTTAGCTCACGAAATAGGACATTTAATCTTACATTATAATTTATTGAAAGATTGGCTAAATGAAAAAGAAGATGATGATTTATCTTTAGCATTAAGATATAGTGATGCAAAAAGAAATTTTGAAAAATTAGAAATACAAGCAAATTTGTTTGCGAGCTATCTTTTGCTTCCAGAAAAACTATTAAAGGTTGCAATAAATACCTTGTTTGATGAGTATAGAATACATAGAAGATGTCTTTACCTGGATAATCAACCTGTAAATCAAAAAGAAGTATATGAAATATTAGGTATTTTAAGTAATTCGTTTCAAGTCTCAATTGAAGCAATAAAAATTAGACTAATAAAATTAAACTTATTAGAAGATGAAACAGATTATTCGCTTAAAACGCTACTAAAAAAATATTTTGGGAAATAATTTATATACAAATACTATTTGATGAGTAAAAATCATAGTTAAACTAACAATTAGCTTTTTTATTGAAGAAACGCTATATACTACATATTTTTAGTAATATTCTTACAATGACGTAATTTTACAAGAACTTCCTTTTTAATATACCTCGAAATTCTTGTCACTACAAAATCAATATTTATTTGGATAGATTGGATTTTATTGTAGAATCTTTTAAAATTAACCCCCGAAATTGGGGTTTTTTATTACAATAATTATTTATTGATATCTAATGCAAAGTAATACAACTAATTTAAAATACCAAGAAGACTTCTTGTATAATATTTAAATTTATTTAACTTTGCAAGGTTATTTTTTAACAGACGAGGCAGTCAAGAACAAACATTAATTAAAAACCTCGCAATGTATATAGGTAATTGCACATATAAGATGAAAAATTTCATAAAGACAATGACAATATCAGTTTGTCTTAGTACTCTATTTGCATTCTCAGCATGTGAAGATAACAATACTATAAATGAAGAGTATACAAATGACTCTTTTATGTTTTTAAAAACAAATGAAATTGAGGCTAATAGTTCAACAAGGTATTTTACAGATTACGATCAAATTGCTCAAGAACTTGAAAAAATTATATCTCTTGATATTGAAGACTTAATTGCTTATGAAGATTCAATCGGAGTTATATCTTTTGGACGTGCATCTGAAGAATTATACTATTCAATTATTAATAATCTAGAAAGTACATCTAGAATTCCAGACTCTGTGACGATGTTTAATATTATATATGGGTATGTAAATCAATATACTAATTATTTAGAGTTAATTCAAAAAGATGGGGAATATCATTTTAATCCAAAATTAGGTAATAACCCATGGCGTTATGTTGTTGGAGTAAATCAAATTTGTCAAATTGGCGATAGTGTACTTTACAAAATTTTTGATAAAGGTATTGTATATTCATCTATTGAAAACTTAACTAATTTAGTTAACTTGAGAGAACAAGATTTAGAAAATATTGAAACTTCAACTTTTTTTACATATTATCCATGTTTTCATGTAAATTATAACAATATCGAAGCAGGTAATCTTGGATGGACGGTTTATGCCGAAAATTTTTCTACTAACAGAAAGGATAAGTTGGAAGTAACTGCTGACATGGCAATGGTTTTTTGTTATCAGACAACTTCACCATATTATGGAAAATATCTTTTTTCAGGTGGAGTGTTATTTAAACCAAAACATAAAACATTAGGTATATATTTTATTTCTAAACGAACAATAATTACTGATATAAAAGTAAATTATTATATTGCTAATGCGGGGTATTTAACAAAAAAAGACAAATACACTACACCATCTCCTGTATGGAAAAGAACAATAGGGTTAGAGCAATCTGGCAAATATTATAATAGTTCTATTGCTTATTTTACCTCCACAAGTGGCACAGTAAAAATTTCTACGGTTACAGTCAATTTCAATAATTAACAGTATGACTCAAATAATTAAGAAAACTTTTCTTTTAATAATTATTTCAATATTTTCTATACCGTTGATGTCACAAAATTATGCATTTAAAGATCATTTAAGTGCCAGAGTTAGTATTTCCTACTATGAGACATACCACAATAACATTCCAAATATAGCATCCTGGGTGCCATTTTATAAATTGTTTATCGGTAAAGAAATTAATTTGCGAGCAGAGATTAATTATAGTGTACTTAATTGCCTTGAGTTTGGGATATATGGTGGCGTACAAAGATATTATAATGTGCAGTTTTTTGATATATCTCAAATAGATACAATTAATACTGACTCCGAAGGCTATGAATGGAAAAATCTTTATGCCCCAGTATTTGGTATAAATTGTTATTTCCATCCCCTAAAATTATTTGTGAAAAATAATAAATCAAGATATGATTTGTATTTAACGGCAAAATACGGAGGAGTTTTTTTTACAAAATGGGGAGATAATTATGGTGTACCCTGTTATATAATAGATCCAGACAATATTATTATAGGTAAACTGAACCGTTATAGACATGAATATGGTATTGGTATAGGTGGCGCGGTTTACTTTTGGCAAATTATTGGTATATATTGCGAAGTATCAATAGGACAGTATTCTCACTATCCTGAATTTTTCAATAAACTTTTCAATGTAAGAGGGGGCATTACTTTAAAATTTGATGCAATTAATGATTTTTAATTATTCTAGGCTCAGTGAGCACGTTTTATTCTAAATATTCATTACTATATTTTTACTGATGATATAATTTACAAAAAAATCTTTTTTAATACCCCTGTAAAATTTATTGTTCTTATGTTTATGATGAAGATGGATATGTTCTAGAATATAAAGGTTCAGGAGCATCTAGCAGTACAGATAGATATACTTATTATTAATTCGTAAGTTAATAACTTTTCAGACCCCATTTTTCGGAGTGGGGTTTTACATTCTCAGAATGACACAAATTTTACAAGGGTATTAAAAATGAATATTTCTAAAAATATGTCATTCTAAATTTAGTGAAAAAAATTAACCTAAGACATTTTAAATCAGTAAATTAAATAAATTATTAACCTTACAACTTGTGTAAACCACATTGTAAACCGCAACAAAATAACGAGTTCGTAACTCGAAATTCTACAAAAATAAAATATTGTAGCTCAGTTGGTAAGGTGTGAAAGCGTTAGCTTTTACACCCGAAGAGAGCAGAGGACTGAAAATCCTTGTGTCGTTGGTTCAATTCCAACCGATGCCACATAATTAAAAGAGAGTTACAAAAATGTAGCTCTCTTTTTTGTGGTTGTTAGTTAATTCTTTTGCAACTACAGCTATTTCATTAGTAAGTAATCTTATCGGAGCAACCCGAATAAGTTATGCCGATCTGTCGCCGTGTCATTAATCTGGATTAAGCAATTGGTTTCAGGCTTATATTATTGGCTTTCATCTTTTCGGATAGCCTTTTCGGACTGTTTACAAATGTTACGGTGGTTATTCAAACTTCGTTTATCCGTTCTGTGTAATACTCTCTACGTTTATTTTTCCGTACCTGCTTACACTTATTGTAATGCGGTAATCGGAACAGGAAACACAAAAATTACATTCCTGTTTCAAATGATAAATATAACGATTTATTTGTTCTATTTGCCTGCTATTCCGCTCTCTAAACATTCCACTTACGGTATATCGGATTGCCAAACAGCTATTCATATTATCTGCAACATATCTAAAAAGGGATAAATGACAAAGTAATTCTTACTTTAGAGTTTGATATTCTCATGTCCGGCATCATATCTTGCAATAGAAATCGATATTTTCGAATTTTGTTTTATAATTATTAAGACAAAAATTGTACTTTTACAAACTGGTCTTTCAATTTTCAGATCTGATAAAATGAGTGTTGAAACTGTAATATAAAAGCAACTGACAACAAACTGTTTGACACAATTCGTGTAAAGTGTGTGGAAACTTGGAAGTTCGTTTCCCGTAGTCAAGTTCATGTAACCTGCACTTCACCAAGCCGCCTTGTATCAGCAGCTATTGTGGCGTAAAGCATAGAAGATGACGAAAAATTGACAAAAAATATAAACAAGAAAAATAAAAATCAGAAAATCATTAAAATAGATAATCATGTGGAAATGGTATGCACTACTGTCGGCTTTTTTTGCGGCGCTAACGGCCATTTTGTCAAAGGTTGGCGTAAAAGGAATTAATGGAAATATTGCAACTGCTATTCGTACAAGCATTGTTTTGTTTATGGCGTGGGGAATTGTATTTTTGAGCGGGCAACTCAAAGATATTAAAGAGTTGACAAAAAATAACATTCTATTTTTAATTTTTTCGGGAATCGCCACAGGCTTATCATGGATATTCTATTTTAAAGCTTTAGAAACTGGTGATGTGTCGAAAGTGGCTTCCATAGACAAACTAAGTGTTGTTTTTGTAATCCTACTCTCATTTCTATTCTTAAATGAACCTATGGATTGGAAAACAATTGTCGGGGGAGGATTGATAATTATAGGAACTATTGTTATTGTAATATGAAATATGTTATCTAATTGTAAATCAAAAAAATGATAGTAAAATTATTAATTTGCTTTTCAGCACTTTTGGTAACACTTAGATTTACAAATAAAGAAAAGAGAAATAAAACAGCAGCCGGTTAACAAGCAACTCGGCACAATGCAGATGCGGTTTCGCGGAAAGCGCGCTAGATTGTGAAAGTTTCTCTCCTTTATAAAAGTTCACGTAACCCGCATTTCACCAAGCTTTGTGTATTATTTTTAGGCCGAATATGAGTACATCTCAACATGACTTCATAAAAAAATCTTTGAACGACTACCCTCTTCAGCGGAAACAAAAGTTGCAAAACTAAATCAATAGTTTTTTGAAGTTTTTTACTAGGGCAGCCATTCACAGATTTTTAAATAATTTCTATCTAATTGATAATTATTAAATTCGATAGAATAATACGAAAACTATTTCAACACTTCAATAAGTTTTGGCAATAATGAAACAACTGTATTTTCGGTTTGAGCCGTGTAAAAATTACCGTCAATAACGATTTTTTCATCGCTTCCGATTACATTTTTAACCATTGATTTTACGAACGGATGAAGCGTAACTTTTCTACCTTTAGCCGCTTCAAGGCCATCGAAAAGTAAACCTGCCGCACAATGTCCAATCATAATTTTACCTTTTTCACTGAAAGTATTCATTACCAGCAACATATCTTGATTATACTGTTCCCCGACATTTTCAGAGAATTTCGGCATCGCATCACCACAGGCAAATACCAATGCATCGAATTCGCTTTCATGATTTTTCAGATTTGCAACAACATCATCGGTTTGTAATGCAATGCCCGAATTTGTTTTTACTTGTGTAGAATTGGCTACCGCAAATGTTTTGTACGAAATGCCGTTTTCGAAAAATGTTTCCAAATATTGGAATAATCCGAATCCGTTTACAGGATTTACCACTAATACTGCTACTTTTTTTGACATGATTTTAATTTTTTTTAGTTTATAAGATTTATTTGGTTTAAAAACAAAAGTTACTTACTTTTGCAGTGCAAAGATATAATAGAAACCATCAATAAAACAAGAAGATACTTAAAAGTAAGAGACTTACTTTTAGGTTATTAATATTGAAAATCAAAAAGAAAAATTTTAATTATGACTGAAAATTTTTGTCCCATACGAAATATATTAGACCGTTTCGGCGATAAATGGTCGATTTTAGTATTGTTGAATTTGAAACAAAACGGAATCATGCGATTCAATGAGTTGAATCGAAGTATTTCAGGTATTTCTCAGAAAATGCTAACGGTAACGCTTCGCACATTAGAAGCCGACAACTTGGTTACCAGAACTATTTATCCCGAAATTCCGCCGCGAGTGGAATATCAACTTACAAAAGTCGGAGATTCGCTCTTGCCGCATATTGAAGGATTAGTGGATTGGGCATCGAAAAATAAACAAACAATAATAACTTCACGGGAAAGTTATAAAGAATAAAAACGAACAACTAAAAGTGATTTGGCATAATGCCGGGGACTTTGTCTGGAAAAATTTTTGCCTTAACTTGAAAATCTTTTGCCCATAGAAATATTTACATATCCCACACTTTTTCAAATCATTAAACATTATATATTATTTGGACTAATGCATAAAAAATGTAAAAAGTGAAAAAAGTATTAGTCTAATAACAATATTTATCGTATTTTTGCGATAAATATTAAAAATATAAAACATGGCGTTCAGCAAGGCAGAACAATTTGAAGAAAAAGAAGTTTTATTGGCACGATACGCCAAAGCGTTGTCACACCCTGCACGAATAGCTATTTTGAAGTTTCTTGCAAATCAGCCCTGTTGCTACTGTGGTGACATTGTCGAAAAACTTCCCATTGCACAGTCAACCGTTTCACAACATTTGAAAGAGTTAAAAAATGCAGGACTCATTCAAGGCGAAATCAATCCGCCGAAAGTAAAATATTGCATTCAACCCGAAAACTTCGATGAAGCAAAAAAAATGTTTGCAGAATTTTTCGGATAAAATTTTTTATAACAAATTATCGTATATTTACGATATATAATAGATAAAAAATATGGAAATTATAATTTCAGGAACGGATTGCACAAAATTCGATGCCCTGTACGAAAGAGTTAAAAAGTGACAACAAAAAAATCAAATCGAAACCGCAATTGTCAAGCAGGAAAATATTATGGAGATTATGAAATATAATATCAACACTATCACTGCAATTGTGGCAAACGGAATAATAAAATCAAGTGGAAAATACCCACAGAAAAATAAATATTAATAATCTAAACCGAAAAGAGTATGTCCAAAGAACAAGAAATCAAAGAAATGGTAAAGCAGAAATACAGTGAAATTGCTTTACAGGGTAAAGAAACCTCATGCGGTTGTTCGAACAAACCAAACAAAGTGTACAACATTATGAGTGAAGGCTACGATAATATGGAAGGCTATAATCCTGATGCCGATTTGGGCTTAGGTTGCGGATTGCCGACACAATTTGCCCAAATCAAACAGGGCGACACCGTTATCGATCTGGGAAGCGGAGCAGGAAACGATTGTTTTGTTGCCAGAGCCGAAACGGGCGAAAGCGGAAAAGTAATAGGTATTGACTTTTCTTCACCCATGATTGAAAAAGCAAGGGTGAATGCTCTGAAACTAGGCTATACCAATGTGGAATTTAGAGAGGGCGACATTGAAAATATGCCTGTCGAATCCGACACAGCCGATGTTATTGTCAGTAATTGCGTGCTGAACCTTGTCCCTAACAAAAAGGCCGTATTTAAAGAACTATATCGCGTACTAAAACCAACCGGACATTTCAGTATCTCCGATATTGTACTCACAGGTGATTTGCCACCGAAAATCAAATCCGCCGCAGAAATGTATGCGGGCTGCGTGGCAAGTGCTATTCAAAAAGACGAATACTTATCATATATACATCAAGCGGGATTTAGAAACATTACTTTGCAAAAAGACAAACCGATTATTGTTCCTGATGATATTCTTGCACAATATCTTAATGATGAAGAAATTGCACAATACAAACACAATACAACCGTTATTAGAAGTATAACAGTTTATGCGGAGAAATAATATTTCGAATATATCTATTGTCTTAATGGTATTTCTCTGTAAATAGAAAAATGAAAAAATTACTAAACATTGAATTGAATAATTCATATTATTTCAAATCAGACTCCATTTTTTTCAGATCAAAATAATATTCAGGATACACGAAAAAAGAATATGTAGATTGAATAATGTCGTAAATATTTTAGAAAAAACCATGAAAATTTTGAATACGATAAAAACCAAATCAATATGAAAAAGGTAAAAATAACCGTCTTAAAGACAACTCTTGATTCAGAATTAGCTAAAGAATATGGTGTGGAAGAATTGAAAGCCTGTCCGATGCACAAAGCAGGGCAAGTTTTTTATGCCGACTATGCAAAGCCGGAAGGATTTTGTGATGAGGCTTGGAAAGCCATTTACCAATATGCGTTTGCCTTGGCTCACGGGGCAGGTAACGGAGTTTTTTATTACGGAGACTGGATACGAAAACCGGGTGTTGCTATTTGTAGTTGCAACGACGGATTACGCCCGGTAATCTTTAAGTTGGAAACTACAGATGAAACGTCAACGATTGATTATACTCCTGTCCGATGAATTTTTATTTATTAAAAAAATCCTTGTTGAATAATAAACAAATTATTGTATCTTCAAAAGCGAGGAAAAAATTATAAACGAGTAAATTGAAAGATAAAAATTGAATAAGTAACGCCGATTGGCAACAAGCTGTTTGCCGTCAAACGGAATATAATTATAGCTTTACAGTTCCTGCAGACTTCGCTCCGTTCGAATATCAAGGCACCGAATGTTGGTGTCAAGTAAGGCGGAATGCATAGAATGTCGCGAATTTCCAATTTTCCGATTAGCATTGATTATAATTTTGCATTCGATAATCAATCAATGTTTAATTAAAAAAAGAAAAATGAAAAAATTAATCGAATGGGTAGAAATACCAAGTACTGATTTCAAACGTGCCGTAAACTTTTACAACAAAGTTTTTTTGCTTTCCATGGAAGAAATTGATTGTGAAACTGAAAAAATGGCATGTTTTCCAACCGGAGAAGGAGCTATCTTCTATCAGAAGGATTATAAACCCTCGGAAAGAGGAGTAATAATTAACCTGAATGTTCCTGACAGCATTGAAGAAACTATTGCCCGTATCGAAAAAAACGGGGGAAAAATAGTTCAACCTAAGACAAAAATCGAAGCCGAAGGAAGAGATTATTTCGCTTTGGTTTTAGATTCCGAAGGAAATAAAATCGGATTATACGGAAACTAACAAAACAACCAAAATGATGTCGGCTTATACCGGCATCATTTTTATTCTAAGAATATGAATTATAATTTTGCTCAACCATCGGAAAAATTCAAACCTTATATTAAACAATATTGGGGAGTTGAAAATGTTTTGAAAAACGGAGAGCAATATACACAGCGGATTATCCCGAGCGGATTACCCGAACTTATTTTATATTTAGGCCATAAGCCGACAGTCGACACGAAAAACAGGTCGTTGGAAGATTCTTTTTTACTAAACGGTCAGCAGAATGATTTTTATGACATTCTTATCTCAGACAATTTATCCGTTTTCTCCATTCAATTCAAACCACAGGGAGTCAGTCAATTCTTTTCAATTCCATACAATGAGCTTCTGAACAATTCTGTTCCGCTGAAATACTTAAACAAAGATTTATATGCCGAATTAGAATCAAAATTGGCAAAAGAAAGTTCTTTTCAATTAAAAGTCAATATGGTAGAAGAATGCCTTTTCAAACTGTTAATTAACAACAAAAAAGATTTCGAATTCCGGCGGATAAACAATGCCATTGAATCTATCAGAATAACAAAAGGAAATATTGACATTGATACTTTAGCCTCGAATGCCTGTTTAAGCAGAAAACAGTTCGAACGAATTTTTTCCGAATATATCGGAATTTCACCAAAACAATATCTGAAAACGATTCGTTTACAGGCAACAATTCATTTCAAATCTAAGCATAAAAATGTATCAATGACCGAATTGACGTATATAAACGGTTATTACGACCAATCCCATTTTATCAACGATTTTAAAACAATGACTGGTTTAACTCCTAAACAGTTTTTTGATGAGTGTGAAATGCCGATGTCTGATTTTTTTGAGTAATAAAAAATATTACAGCGTCAATTCCGAATATCATATTTTTTTAAATAATCCTCAATCTAATTTCATTTAGGTCCATCAAACAAATATGATAAATTGAGTTAAAGAATATATAAAACATTTTAAAGCATGCAATATTTAAAAGTTGTTTCCCTTTTTGGGGAGCGACTTTTTTTTATTTTGTGCAATTGAAACGCTATTTCGTACAACCGAAATAATATTTCACACAATATCCTTAAAAACACGGGATAAGACAAGATTATGAATATAAAAACAAATACATTTGCAATAAAATTAGAGTAGTATGTATAGACATATTATAGTAACTAACATCAATGAGGTCGTACGAGTATCAGTTGAAAGAATTGTTTATATCAGTTCTTATGGCAATTATTCTTCAATGATATTGACAGATAGTGAAAAACATGTGTTTTCTTTCAATCTTTCGGCATTTGAAAAGATAATAAAACAACAACTCAAAAGTGAGGCCCAATTATTAATTCGAGTTGGTAAACAATTGATTATAAATAAAGAATACATCTATTACATAAATATAAGTAAACAACAAATAACTTTATCGGATATAAGTTTTCCGACAAAGTTCATTCTAAAAGCCTCAAGAGAAGCATTAAAAGATCTTAAAACAGCTTTAGAGGAAAATATATCGAATTGACAATTGTTCCATTTGTCAAAACCGACACGAAAATTATTTCAGCTCTTAAATAAGTTTTGCAATACGGATGATTTTAACAAAATAAAAACTATTTTTGTGATAAAATTAAAAACATCAAACATAATTAAGAAAATATGAAGCTTATTTATTGTAACATACTTTTTATACTTTTATCACTTGCCGGTTTTTCAAATACCTCACAATTAAATGATTCAATTCCTGAATACGAAACCTTCACAATTAAATCCGAACAAGTCGGTGAGGTAAGAACAATTAATGTTTGGACACCGGCAGACTACAAAACAAATCCGAACTCTTTGCCTGTTATGTACATGGCAGACGGTGGAATAAATGAAGACTTTCCCCATATTGCAAATACTTTGTCTGAACTTATCGAGCAGAAGAAAATCAAGCCAATAATTCTTGTCGGTATAGAAAATACTCAACGAAGAAGGGATTTGACAGGATTTACGGAAGTTGCGGAGGACAAAGAAATCGCACCGGTTGTCGGTGGTTCGGAAAAATTCAGAGCCTTCATTAAAGAAGAACTCTTTCCCGAAATCAATAAACGATACAGAATAACAAACGAAAAAAGTATAATCGGTGAATCCGCATCAGGACTTTTTGTGATGGAAACATTTTTTCTGACTCCCGAAATGTTCGACAATTATATTGCATTTGACCCTTCATTATGGTGGAACAATCATTACTTAGTGAGAACGGCAAAAGAACATCTGGAAAAATTTCCGGCAAGTAAAAAACGAATTTGGTTTGCAGGCTCTAACACTGAAGGAATATCATGTTTCACTAAAGAATTGGCGAACATTTTCAAAACTGAAAATCTTACAAACATACAGTGGAAATATTCGGACGAACCCAAAGAGGAGCATAATACAATTTTCAGGGCGACGAAAGAAAAAGCGATAATCTGGACTTTGAATAAAACTGAGTAAAGAACCAATGCCTACAAACAATTTTGTTCAATAGAAAATATATTATTTGTAGATATACAAATAGGAACGGAAGGTTATCTCTATCCATATAATATTTATCATTGCCGTAATATAAATACGATATAAAAAATTCTTGCGTAGTTAATTCAATTTCAACCGATATCACGTAAAAGCCGTATAAAATTGAGGTTTTTCTTTATAACACATACAGGTAAACACTCCTCAAATTGTCATATTACTAAAATTATCTACCTTTGCATGTTTTTAATTTGATTCTTTTTGAAGAATAATATAATCATAGAAAAACTGCGTAAAGGAGATCATAAGTCTTTCGAAATGCTTTTCAGTGAATGGTATAAACCTCTGTGCGGATATGCTTTCAGTATTCTGCAACATGAAGACGACACTCAAGATGCCGTGCAGAAACTGTTTTGCAAACTTTGGGATAAACATAAAGATATTGAAATCCATACTTCAATTAAATCTTATCTCTACAGGAGTATTCATAACGACTGCATAAACATTATCAAACAAAGAAAAACAAAAGCCGATTATGTGAACTATTCACAACAGGAATCCGGAATAGAATATTATAATGCCGATTTACAAATTATGACAACCGAATTGGATGAAAATATTAAAAATGCTATTGAAAAATTGCCGCCGCGCTGCAGGGAAGTTTTTCTTTTAAGCAGAATGAAAAATTTATCCTATGCCGAAATTTCGAAAACTTTGGATATTTCCGTCGGAACCGTTGAAACACAAATGGTAAAGGCATTAAAATCTCTGAGGAATGAATTAAAAGACTATTTATTGCTGCTGTTCTGTTTCTTTTTAACCTTAATGCCATGAATGATAAAATAGATAACATATTGGCTAAGTATTTCAGCGGAGAAGCTGATAAACACGAACTTCATGAAATGGAAAACTGGTTGGCCGAATCGGAGGAAAATGAAAAATATTTCACGGAAATGACTATTTTGTTCCAAAAAACTTCTCCGAAGCAGCAATCGAGCTTCAATACCGAAAAGGCTTTGCCGAATTTCAAAAAATATATTTATCAAGATATTCCTATTCTTCAGGCTAAGAAAAAAGACAGATTTCGTATAAGATACTGGACAGCAGCGGCAATATTTCTTTTAATTACAGTTTCTATTTTATTTATCACAAATAAAAAGAATAATTATTTGATAATTGCTGCCGATAATCAAAATAAGGAAATAACATTCTCGGAAAATATTAATATTGTTTTAAATCAACATTCGACAATCGAATACAAAAAAGATAATTTGAATGAGGTAAAAATGACCGGTGAAGTTACTTTTAACATCAATTCTCCTGATAATCAGAATTTCATTGTCTATGCAGGAAAGACAATCATTAAAGATATCGGCACAATTTTCACCGTAACTGCTAATAATGATAATTTGGTAAGAGTTGAAGTGCAGGAAGGTGAAGTTTTATTTTTTACCGAAGAAAATACAGGCATAAGTATAAAGGAAAATGAAACCGGAATTTATTATGAATTGAATAACGTTTTTGAACTTATTACTCCTCTTGAATCTCCAAAAGTTCCGGATATTGTTTTCAACTCCCAACCTTTGATAGACGTAGTAGTTTATTTACAAAAAACATTTGGAGTTGAAATTATTATCGACGACAAATCGCTTGATAATCTATTGCTTACCGTTCACTTTGAGCATAATGAATCTTTAGATTTGATTTTGAATGTTATTGCCGAAACTTTGTCTGTAAAAATCATAAACATTGGAAATGCATACAAAATTACCAAATAAGATATTTTCATTTTTTTTATTTTTCGTACTGATATTCACAATATCAAATAATATTTTCGCTCAGCAGAAAGTCTCCGAAGCAAAAATAACATTAAACGAAAATGAAAAATCGATAAGCCAGATTCTGAACATTATTTCAAATCAAGGCAGACTAAAATTCTCTTACAATCCGCAAATCATCGACGATGAAAAAATAATCTCTATAAATATTTATAATGCCGGAATAGATGAGGTTTTAAATTCTATTTTCGAAGGAAAAATTTCATATAAAAATATAGATAATTATATTATCTTAAGCGAAAAAATTATTGAGAAAGAAGCGAAAGTCAAAATAAAACCTACGGAAAAAGTCATTGAAAATGTTAGCATTGAAAAAGAAATTCTTCTTCCCGTAAAAAAAATCGAATATAAGGATATAGGTAAAATAGAATCGAATTGTCTTAATCATGTAAATAAAATTAACGATGAAGATATGAAGAAACATTTTATGACAATTTTATTAGCGTCGGTTATTGTTGCCGATACTATTATTGCACAGGAAACAAAGCAAAACAGTGATGTTAATTCCGAAATTAAGAAGGAACAAAAGGAAGGTACCTACAAGCCTTTTAATTTCTCTTTAATTTACCCGCTCGGCAGCGATTGGGTAAACTCGGCAAGAAACGAATACAATTTCTCTTTGAGTTTAATCGGAAATGTAATCGGAAAAACCAAGGGCGTCGAACTTGCTCCGGTTTTTAATGTAAATAGGTACGGTGTAAAAGGAGCACAGATTTCGGCAGGATTTAATTTGGCTTCGGCATCGGCTTGTCATTGTAAAGACGGTGAACAACGGAACGAGTTAGTTGAGGAAAGTAATGCCCTTCAAATTGCAGCCATATTTAATTATACGGGCTTTGGAACTTCAACACAATTTGCAGCGGGATTCAATGTTGCGAAAGATGCAACAATTCAAGTTGCCGCAATAGGAAATATTGCAAGTGATGTATATACTCAACTTTCTGCCGGAATTAATATTGCACAGAGCAGTAAATTTCAATTATCTGCCATAGCAAACATTGCTAAATTTTCTTCTCCGGCGCAGATAACTGCCGGAATTAATTATGCCGATATAAATGCCTTACAAATCGGAGCCATAGGAAACATAGCAAAAACCAAAAGCTATTGTCAGATTTCCGCAGGAGTTAATATTTCTAATAACAACAACGCTCAGATTTCTGCCATAATGAATTCGGCAGATACAACTATGACTCAGATTACGGCTCTTCTTAATGTTGCAAAAGCCTCAAAATTTCAATTGGGTGTAGTAAACGTTACAAAAAAAGGGAAAGTACAACTCGGGATAGTTAACGTAAGAGACACGGTTGACGGAGTTTCAATAGGATTAATTAATATTGCAAAAGGCGGCGTTATGGAAGCCGGAATAGAATTCGGAGAGTTTATTTTTGCTGCAGCAACTTTTCGTTCGGGAATAAGACCGTTTTATTCTATTTTGAGTGTTGGCTGGACTAAAGGACAAATATACGCCTCCAAATATATTAATACTAATAATAATTATGATAATATGTTGGCTTTGGGATTTGGATTTGGTAGCACGATTAGATTATATAAGAAGTTGGATTTGAATTTAGAATTAATGCATTATAACTTAATGCATGTTGGTTCTCCGAGCTTTAAATATGTAAATAATAATTTCTTTCGTTTAGCTCCATATTTCAATTATACATTCGGCAAACATTTAAAAATATTTGCTGGCCCCACATTCAACTTGCTTTGTATAAATTTTGAAGATGGTGGGGATAAATTAGCGATAATTCCACCGTATACTATTTTTACACATACTAGTCATATACGTGAAAATACTTTTTTAGGATTAGATTTCTGGATCGGCGGAACTTTCGGTTTGAAATTCTAACATTGTTATAGTTTAATAATAGAAACGGATTCTCAGGATTTTGGGAGTCCGTTTTTTATTAAAAGATAAATCGACAATAATTTATTTGTTCAAAAGACTGCATTTCATTAATGGAACAATTATCACTTTAACTAATTTAATTGCCTTTAATTGCCAGCTTTATGTAAAATGAAGTTTAAGATTATCAATCCGTTCTATTTCTATCCTCAATCTTTTACTTTCAAACTTTACTTTACCTAATTTCAATCTAATTTTTCATTTTCCATTTTTTCATTGTCAATTATAAAGATTATCTTTGTAACATAATTACTAAACTATTTTAACCATGAAAAAATTTGACATTCCCTCGAAGGATCAGCTTCCTTCAAATAACATTAAAACCCTTGAAAGCCTAAATAAGTCACTTGGATTTACTCCGAATATCTATTCATTTCTTGCAAATTCTCCTTCGGGATTAAACGGATTTATGGCTTTTAATCGTCTCGAAACCCTTTTTACTGAAAAGGAAAAAGAAGTAATTAATTTAACTGCCAGCCAAATGCGTAAGTGTGAATATTGTTTAAGTGCTCACACCGGTTTAGCAAAACAAGCCGGATTTACCGATGAAGAAATCATAATGATCCGTAAAGGAAAAATCGACTTTGATAAAAAATTGGCAACGCTTGCGGAAATGACTTCCGAACTTGTTAGAACCGACGGACATATTCCTGCTTCTACAATCGACAAATTTTATTCGGCAGGTTACACCGATGCTCATCTTGTAGATTTTATCAATACTGTTGCGGCAATCTCAATTACAAACTGGCTGAATAACACAATTAAACTTCCGGTAGATTTTCCTTTAGCACCTGAGATTTAATTGAAAGGAAGTCTAAAATTTATATGCGCCATACCCTGAAACAGTGGATATTAGTCACTCGCCCGTGGTCGTTTCCGGCAGCAACTATGCCGGTGCTGGTAGCTTTTTCTTTTGCTTTTCATCAGTATAAAAACAATATTATTTCTGATATTAATTGTATTGATGCGATTCTCGCTTTTCTCGGTGCGATGTTTTTTCAAGCCGCAGGAAACTTAATCAGCGATTATTATGATTTTATTAATAATGTTGATAGAAAAGAATCTTTTGGTTCAAATAGAATGGTGATAGACGGAATCTTTGAAGCAAAAACCGTTTTAAAGTATGGTCTGATTCTTCTGTTAGTCGGTTGTATAATCGGAATTTATCTCTGTTTCCAAAGCGGGATCTATTTGTTGTTTATCGGATTAGCAGGCGTAGTGGGAACTTTATTTTATTACAAATTAAAGTATCGCGCATTGGGTGATTTCTTGATTTTTTTGATCTTCGGATTAATGATAGGATTAGGAAGCTATTATGTTATTACAAGAATTTTAAGCTATGAAATACTCTTCGTTTCTGTGCCGCTCGGATTATTGATAACTGCTATTCTTCACGCAAATAATACAAGAGATATGATACACGATAAACAAATCGGTATAAAAACCTCAGCAATATTATTAGGAATTAAAGGTGCAAAAATAAAATATGCGCTTTTGTTAATTCTTAGTTATGTTATTGTTATTATTTTAATTATGATGAAAATAGTACCATATTCTTGTCTATCTGTTTTGTTAACTTTACCTTTAGCTATCAGAAACATAATACAGATGTCAAAATTTTCAG